>OMPZ01000040.1 GCA_900313125.1 uncultured Eubacteriales bacterium
CGACAAAACAGCTACGATCCCTGCAATGGCAAGTACCCTGCCGACGATCTTCATATCGCGCTCTCTCATACAAGCACATTCAGCCGCTCGATGCCCTCGTCCTCGGGACCCGTTAAGGAGCAGCCCTTTTCCTTTGCGTAACGTATATAATCAAGTATATCTCTCGTGATAAGCTCGCCGGGCGCGAGTATCGGTATTCCCGGCGGATAGCACATTACAAACTCGCTGCAAACGCGCCCTTCGGTCGCTTCTATCGGCAGCGAGACCTTCTCAGCATAGAACGCTTCCTGCGGACTTGCCTTGACTGTCGGGTCGATATACTCCTGATGCAGCATACCCGCGCCGCTGCGCCCGTAGCGGCGGCGTATCTCCGCAAGCGAGCTGACGAGCCGCTCGATATCGCGCTCTCTGTCGCCGATGGAAATATACGCGAGGAAATTGCCCAGATCGCCGAACTCTATCTGAATGTCATATTCATCTCTGAGAAGGTTGTACACCTCAACGCCCGCAAGACCGATGTCGAGCGTGTTGACGGAAAGCTTCGTCTTGTCGAACGCGAAAACGGAGTCGCCGTTGATAAGCTCCTCGCCGAACGCGTAATAGCCGCCTATGCGGTTGATCTCGTCGCGCGTGTACTGCGCCATTTTCTGCACCTTGCCATAGACCTCTCTGCCGCGAAGCGCGAGGTTTCGCCGTGAAATGTCAAGGCTCGACAAAAGCAGATAGCTGCCGCTCGTCGTCTGCGTGAGGTTTATTATCTGACGGACGTAGCTTTCGTTTATCGACCTTCCGCAAAGCAAAAACGAGCTTTGCGTAAGGCTGCCGCCCGATTTGTGCATCGACGCCGCCGCCATGCCGGCGCCTGCCGCCATAGCCGAAAGCGGCATATCGTCGCCGAAATAGAAATGCGTGCCGTGCGCTTCGTCAACAAGGCAGAGCATACCGTGTCTGTGAGCCACGTCAACTATCGACTGCAGATCGGAGCATATACCGTAGTATGTCGGGTTGTTTACGAAAACAGCCTTCGCGTCGGGGTTTGCTGCCGCCGCGCACTCAACGTCCTCCACCTTCATTCCGAGAGGTATGCCGAGACGCTCATCGCACTGCGGGTCTATATAGACGGGCACCGCGCCGCAAAGCACGAGCGCGCCCATAACGCTTTTGTGAACGTTTCGCGGGAGTATTATCTTGTCGCCGCGCTTAACGCTCGACAGCACCATCGCCTGAACGCTCGACGTTGTGCCGCCTACCATCAAAAAAGCATGAGCCGCCCCGAAAGCCTCGGCAGCCAGCGTCTCGGCGTCCTTTATGACGGAGACGGGATGACACAGAAAATCGAGCGGCTTCATTGAATTAACGTCGATACCTACGCATTTTTCACCGAGAAACTCTGTAAGCTCGGGGTTTCCCCTGCCCCTCTTATGTCCGGGCACGTCAAAAGGAACTACCCTTTTCTTTCCGAACTCAACGAGCGCCTCGTATATCGGGGCGTTCTCCTGTGTTAAAGGCAAAACAACCACCCTTTCAATATAATATAGCAAAGCGGTTTTAGAATATGTTCTTTCCGCTGAATATCTCGATCATTTCGCGTCTGAGGTTATCCATTATCTCAAGGCGCTTTTTCGGCGGCAGCTCGTAGGCGTCCGTCTTAAAGAGATAGTTTTGCAGCTCTATCTCCTTTATCATCATCTTCGTGTGGAAGATATTGCAGTCGTAAACGTTTATATCGACCGCGTCGTACCTCTGCAGGATATTCGGCGAGATATAGTCCTGAATGCTCTTGACCTTATGGTCGAGGAAGAGCTTTTTGCCGTTGATGTCGCGTGTAAAACCGCGCACGCGATAGTCCATCGTTATTATGTCCGAATCGAACGAGCTGATGAGATAATCGAGCGTTGACAGCGGAGTTATCTCGCCGCAGGTAGCAACGTCGATATCCACACGGAACGTCGCAAGGCACGTCTCCGGGTGGTACTCAGGGTAGGTGTGGACGGTAACGTGACTTTTGTCGAGGTGAGCGAGCTGGACGCGCGAGCCCGCCTTCGGCTTCATGCTGCCCTCGCTGATGAGCACGGCAACGCTCGCGCCCTGCGGCTCGTAGTCCTGCTTTGCGATGTTGAGCACGGTCGCGCCGATCATGTCGGTGAGCGTGGTGAGGATATTCGTAAGGCGCTCCGAATTGTACTGCTCGTCGATATAAGCTATATAATCCTGCTGCTCGCGCTGAGTTTTAGCGTAGCACACGTCGTAAATATTAAAGCTGAGTGCCTTTGTAAGATTGTTGAAGCCGTAAAGCCTGAGCTTATCCTCCATGACATCTCCTCCTCACGCTGACTGCGTTTACAAAAATAAAAAAAGCGGTGCAGTGCACCGCCTTATAAAAATCAAAATTAACGATCCGATATGAAATCCTCCAGAGTCTATATAGCAAATACTCACTTTTACTACTCTTATTGATTATTACAAGTTGATGCGTAAAAACGCTTTGGTTATTCAATTAACCAACCTATAAATTTGAGTTCATCAAACTCGATCAATAACGGCGGAACACTCCGCCAATCGGCAGCCCCTCGGCTATCCGAACAGCCTTTACCCTTCCGGGCGGTCAGTAAAAATATTTGCATGGATAGAAATCATATCACATAGCACTCTCATTATAGTAGAGAAATGTCGAAAAGTCAAGTACAAACAATTTACAAATTTGTTATTTCAATTACGCGTTTGCATTTCGTCTAAGGCACAACGCTTGTCCCGCGCGGCGCGGCACAGTCTCCGCTGCCGCGTCGGTCAGTGTACCCCAAGGGCACTTCCTTCGGGCGCTTCTGCTTTGCAGAGGTCTCCACAGGAG
>OMPZ01000275.1 GCA_900313125.1 uncultured Eubacteriales bacterium
GAGAACATATTCGCAACTTCCTCTCGGTCGTCCGAGGTGTGAACGTAGATGACGTTCGTTTCCATTATATCCTCGATCTTGTCCTCGTATTCGGCCATGAGCAGCTCTTTTACGGTGACAAGACCGATCAGCTTTCTGTTGTCGTCGCGGACATAGCAGGTGTAGATCGTCTCCTTATCCACGGCGGTACGGCGGATACGCAAAAACGCGTCCTCTACCGTCAGGTCCTTTTTCAGATCGACGTACTCCGTCGTCATGATCGAGCCTGCGCTGTCCTTCGGGTAATTCAGTATTTTGTTGATCTCGTCGCGCATCTGCGGGTCGGAATGCTTGAGTATTCGCTTGACTACAGACGCGGGCATTTCCTCTATAATATCGACCGTATCGTCGATATACAGATCGTCGAGCACCTCTTTCAGCTCGGCGTCGGAAAACGACGCGATCAAAAGCTCGCGCGTATCGCCCTCGATGTGTACGAACACCTCGCTTGCAAGCTCCTTCGGCAGCACCCTGAACACAAGCGGCGACAGCTTGTCGGGCAGCTCCTCCATAAGCTCGGCGATATCGGCAGGATTCATCTCGATGAGAAAATCCCTGAGGTCGGCGTATTTTCGCTGAGAGATGTAATCTTCCACTCGCTCGGCGAGCTCTTCCATATCTATCTTTTCTTCCGTTATAACTGCTTCCTTCGTTTCGGTCAAGATAAACACCTCCGCAAAAAAAGCCCTGCTCGGCGGCAGGGCGAATAGACTATATATTCCGCAGCCGCAAAAAGCGGCGCAAAAAACCAGCTCTGTTCGTACAAGCTTTAGCATCACAGGGCGGTGAAACTGCGTTAGACGACACCTTAATTCGATGTCACCTGCTGACCCTCTCGTAGTGTCTCCACCACTTTGCGGCAGCAGCCCATATCCCTATGGTAGCCTTACCTACCGAAGAACTTTTGTTCAACTACATTGTATAGTTTAAACCTATTTGATGTGTTTGTCAATACGGGTACGGAGATTATAATATTACAATATTTTAAATTAATTTGATGACCGTTCCTTTAAATGACCAAATTGTGCTTATTGTATAAAAACGCTGACCCATAAAGCACAGCGGAATTTGCCTGCGGGTCTCCTCTGCCGCGGGAGATTTGGCGTATTTTTCTTTTAACGCATAATACTTCGTGCGCGCCGTGCTATACTTGACACAGCAAACACACATTACCGATGAGTTCCGAAAGGAGAAGGAGGAACACAATGTATTACGATCTCAGCTATCTCATATTCATGCTGCCTGCGATACTGCTGTCACTCTGGGCGCAGTTCAAGGTGAAGTCGGCGTACAATAAGTATTCGCAGATCTCAAATTCGCGCGGCATGACGGGAGAGGACGCGGCGCGCGCCGTACTCATGGCTCACGGCATAACAAACGTGAGGATAGAACACATTGCCGGCACGATGACCGACCATTTCTCCCCCACCGAAAACATCATAAGACTTTCCGACGGCGTACACAAGCAGACCTCCATCGCTGCGGTATGCATCGCCGCGCACGAAGCGGGTCACGCCGTACAGCACGCCGAGGGCTACCTTCCCAACAAGATACGCTCGGGCGTGATACCCGTCGCGAACATCACATCAAAGCTGTCGATGCCGCTGATAATCGCCGGATTTCTTCTCTCCGACACGCTCGTATGGGTCGGCATCATCGCTTATTCGCTTGCCGTACTCGTCTATCTCGTGACGCTGCCCGTCGAATTTGACGCAAGCAAGCGCGCTCTCGCCACGATAAAAAGCTCGGGCTTGCTCAGCGAAGGCGAATACAAGGGCGCAAAAAGCGTTCTGACCGCCGCGGCTATGACGTATGTCGCATCTGCGCTGACCGCGCTCGTACAGTTCCTTCGTCTTCTGCTTATCGCCAGCGGAAGAAGAAGGAGAAGCTGACATTGATAAAACAAAGGACTGCCTGCGAAAACAAACGCCGGCAGTCCTTTTTATCAGTCTCACAAAAATCATGTATGATTTTTGGCATATATGCGCTTGTCCGTTTGCCGCGGCTTTGATATAATATAAACAGATCGAAAACGGAGATGATATAATGGATCGCAGCAATAACGAAGCAAAGCTCGAAAGGCTGAAGGACGAAATAAAGAACGCCGAGCATATCGTCATCGGCGCGGGCGCGGGGCTGTCTACTGCGGCAGGCTTTACATACACCGGCGAACGCTTTGAGCGGTACTTCGGCGACTTTGAAGAAAAATACGGCTTTAAGGATATGTACTCCGGCGGATTTTTCCCCTTTGAGTCGCCGGAGGAAATGTGGGCGTACTGGTCGCGCTATATCTGGTACAACCGCTACGCGGACGTTGACAACGGCACCTACAAGGGGCTTTACGAGCTTGTTAAGGACAAGGACTACTTTGTCATAACGACAAACGTCGATCACCAATTTCAGAAAGCGGGCTTTGACAAGGAGAGACTGTTCTACACGCAGGGCGACTACGGGCTTTTCCAATGCAGCACGCCGTGCCATAACAGCACCTATGACAACGAGGATATCGTCAAAGAAATGCTCGACCGTCAGGAAAACATGAAGATACCGACAGAGCTTATCCCGAAATGCCCCGTATGCGGCAAGCCGATGGCGATGAACCTGCGCGCAGACGATACCTTCGTCGAGGACGAGGGCTGGCACAGCGCGGCAAGGCGTTACCGCAATTATCTTCGCAGCCACAAGGGCCAGCGCATTCTCTTTCTGGAGCTTGGCGTAGGTCACAACACGCCCGTCATAATCAAATACCCGTTCTGGGAGATGACGGTGGAAAACCCGAACGCCGTCTACGCCTGCGTAAACTACGGAGAAGCTTATGCGCCCGAGGAGATCGCGTCAAGGTCGATCTGCATAAACGGCGACATCAGGGATATTCTCAAATGACGCAGAACA
>OMPZ01000027.1 GCA_900313125.1 uncultured Eubacteriales bacterium
AAGATAACGTCATGCTCGCCGACGATCGTGCCGCCGCGTATCGAGCTTATGCCGATCTCGTTTGTGTCTCTCTTCTTGCGGACGGAGTGGCGGTCGTAAACGTATTCCGGGTCGTCGCTGCGAACGCTCGAGATACCGTCAGCGATCATCAGAGCCGTACCCGAGGGCGCGTCGATCTTTTTGTTGTGGTGCTTTTCAACTATCTCCACGTCAAAATCCTGACCGAATACCTTCGCAGCCATTTTTGAAAGCTCGATCAGCAGGTTGATGCCGAGAGACATATTGCCCGAACGGAAAACCGCGATCTTCTCCGACGCCTTGTTGATAGCAATGATCTGAGCGTCGCTGTAGCCCGTTGTGCAGAGCACGCAGGGGATACCGTTTGCCGTCGCGTATTCAAGCAGACCGCCGAGCGCCGAAGGGTTGGAAAAGTCGATGATAACGTCCACCTTCTCGTTTATCGCCGTAAAATCGGGGTAAACGGGGAAATCGTTTTTCTTTTCCGTATATGTGTCAACGCCGCATACAAGCTTGATGTCGTCTCGCTCCGAAGCTATCTGAGCGATCACCTGACCCATTCTGCCGTTGCAGCCTGACATAAGAAAATTAACCATTTTTATCATCCTTTGTTTTTAAAAATTTACTACTCTTTCATTTTATCACATTAGAATTATTGTGTCAAACGTATTTATGATTTCAACAGTAAAAAGCTTTTTTGAGTAATTTCATCAAAATATTGTTACAAAAATGGGCAGCAAACATTATCTTAAAATAACATTCACTGCCCGGATACTCATGTGTTACTTAATCAAAGTAGCCCTTAGCTGCGAGGAGCTCTGCAAGCAGAACTGCGCCGCCTGCTGCGCCTCGAAGTGTGTTGTGCGACATACAAACGAACTTGATGTCGTACTGCGTATCCTCTCTGAGTCTGCCGATAGAAATTGCCATGCCGCCTTCGAGATTTCTCTCGGACTTGATCTGCGGTCTGTCAGGCTCTGTAAAGTAGTGCAGGAACTGCTTCGGCGCACTCGGGAGACCGAGCTTCTGCGGCTCACCGCTGTAGTTAGCCCAGCGCTCCTTGATCTCTTCGAGATCGGGCTTCTTATCGAACGATACGAATACGGCAGCGGTGTGACCGTCGCTTACGGGAACTCTCAGGCACTGAGATGTGATAGAAGGATTTGTAGCCGGCTTGATCTCGCCGTTCTCGATCGTACCCCAGATCTTGAGGGGCTCCTTCTCACTCTTTTCCTCCTCGCCGCCGATGTAGGGGATAAGGTTATCTACCATTTCGGGCCAGCGCTCGAATGTCTTGCCTGCGCCGGAAATTGCCTGATATGTGCAGGCGAGTACCTTTGTAACGCCCATTTCCATAAGCGGGTGGATAGCCGGAACGTAGCTCTGGAGCGAGCAGTTCGACTTAACTGCGATAAAGCCCTTCTTCGTGCCGAGACGAGCCTTCTGAGAAGCGATAATGTCAAGGTGCTGAGCGTTGATCTCGGGAATGATCATCGGAACGTCGGGAGTAAAGCGGTGAGCCGAGTTGTTCGATACAACGGGGCACTCTGCCTTTGCGTAAGCTTCCTCGAGAGCTCTGATGTCCTCCTTCTTCATGTCAACGGCGCAGAATACGAAATCAACGAGCTTAGTTACAGCTTCGATGTCAGCCGCGTCGATGATGACCATATCCTTGAGCTTTTCAGGCATAGGAGCAGCGAGAGCCCATCTGTTGCCTGCCGCCTCTTCGTAGGTCTTGCCTGCGCTTCTTGCACTTGCTGCGAGAGCGGTCACATTGAACCACGGGTGGTCTGCGAGCAGAGTGGCAAAACGCTGACCGACCATGCCTGTTGCGCCGATAATGCCTACATTATACTGCTTCATGTTAATCAATCCTTTCGTATCGTCAAGGGCGGTGCGTATTGACAATCGGGGTTAAAGCGTGTAAAATAGATTGTTGACACCGACATTCTCCTTGACCTCATAAAAATAAAGTTTTGGGTCGGAAGAAGTCTTAAAAACTTCCACTTTAATAATATAACATTATTATGATATGTTGTCAAACGTTTGGATGTACATTTTATAAAAATTTGCGAAATTGTAAGATTTTAAAGGGGTAAATATAAATGAAAACGAGCGATTATTACTACGATCTGCCAAAAGAGCTCATCGCGCAGACTCCGCTTGAACGCCGCGATTCGTCAAGGCTTTTCGTTCTCGACAGAGAAACGGGCGGATTCGAGCATAAGCATTTTTACGATATAATAGATTATCTCAAAGAGGGCGACTGCCTTATCATGAACGATTCGCGCGTTCTGCCCGCGCGTATTTACGGCGTGAAAAAGGATACGGGCGCGCGCGTCGAGTTCCTGCTCCTCACGCAGAAGAAGCAGAATGTCTGGGAGTGCCTTGCGGGTCCCGGCAAAAAAGCGAGAGAAAATACGGAGTTCGTTTTCGGCGAAGGCGTTATGACGGGCAGGGTGCTTGAGGTGCTTGACAACGGAAACCGTCTCGTCGAGTTTTCAAGCGACGAGAATTTCTTCGCCGCACTCGACCGTCTCGGCGAAATGCCGCTGCCGCCGTACATCACCGAAAAGCTTACCGACAAGGAGCGGTATCAGACCGTTTACAGCCGCGAGCTCGGTTCTGCCGCCGCGCCCACTGCTGGTCTGCATTTTACGAACGAGCTGCTCGAAAAGCTGAGGGAGAAGGGCGTAAAGCTCGGCTACGTTACGCTGCACGTCGGGCTTGGAACGTTCCGCCCCGTAAAGGTCGACGACGTGACAAAGCACAAAATGCACAGCGAGCACTACGAGGTGCCCGAGGAAACGGCAAAGCTCATCAAAGAGACGAAGGCTGCCGGCGGCAGAGTTATCTCGGTAGGCACTACCTCATGCCGCACGCTCGAAGCTGTCGCGAAGGAACACGGCGAGGTCATAGCCTGTGACGGCTGGACGGATATCTTCATTTACCCGCCGTATGAGTTCAAGGTGCTCGACGGGCTTATCACGAATTTTCACCTGCCTGAAAGCACGCTCATCATGCTCGTTTCGGCATTCGCCGGCTACGACAATGTTATGAACGCCTATAAGGAAGCCGTAAAAGAGAGATATCGCTTTTTCAGCTTTGGCGACGCAATGTTTATAAAGTGATTTTTTTTAAATAAACAGTAGCATTTTTCCGAAAATAGTATTATAATGGTAATCGCAGTCCGGACAGCGTTTCGCCGTAAAGCGGCGCTGCATATACTCGGAATTGTTTTTTAAGGAGTGAAAGAAAATGGAAAAGAAACCTAACGGTAAGGAGTACGGCTTTCAGACGAGAGCCATTCATTCCGGCAACGGCATCGACCCTGCAACAGGCGCTATCCAGCACCCGATAAACCTTGCGAACAGCTATCTGCTGCCCTACGACGCAAGCGCGGCAAACTGGAGCGACCCCAACATCAACATTTACACAAGAAACGGCGGTACTAACCAGAAGGATCTTCAGAACAAGATCAAGGATCTT
>OMPZ01000015.1 GCA_900313125.1 uncultured Eubacteriales bacterium
GAAGCAGCCCGCTGACGCAAAGCCCGAGGTCTCGCCGATCGAAAAGCATACGGGAGACGAGGTGGTGTTCAAATCGCCCGAGAAGCTCGCAAAGGAGCAGGAGGACGCGTCTCTCGAGATCAGAAAGTTCCGCTACAAGGTGTTCTACGAGTTCACCGTCGCCGAAACGGGCAACCTTTATACCGGCGAGTGCTACATCTATAACCCGAGCGACCTCAACCCCGGTGATATCATAGAGGTCACCTATAAGCCTGACGACCCGATGATAAACTTCACAGATTACAGTATGCCTGCCGGGTTCCTTGCAAAGTAAGAACGCCCCGCGCCATTGAAGGAGACCATAAATATGAGCAAAAAGCATTACGGCGTTATCGGTCACCCGATCGGTCACACGCTTTCACCGTTTATCCACTCTCGTCTTATGCAGCTTTCCGGCGTGGACGGCGAGTACGGTGTTTTTGATATCGCGCCCGAGGAGCTTGACGAAAAATTCGCTTCCGTCCTGTCAAAGCTCGACGGCTTTAACGCAACTATCCCTCATAAGCAGGCTGTTATGCACCTGCTTGACGAGCTTGACGAAACGGCCGGGCTTTACGGCTCGGTCAATACAGCAGCCTTTACGCGAAACAGCGAAGGCGTTTCGTCAAAGGGCTATACCACCGACGGCATCGGCTTTACGATGGCTCTTGAAAATGCCGGTATCGCTATGGGCAATACCGTCACTATCATAGGCTGCGGCGGCGTCGGCAGGGTTTTTGCCAACACCTGCGCGAAGGCGGGCTGCACGCTCAATATACTTGAGTGTACAGCGGCGCTTGAGTCTGCAAAGAGCTTTGTAAGCTCTCTCAACGATCGTTTCGGCGAGGGTACTGCGCGCGCGTTCCTCACCGAGGATTTCGACGGCGAGAGCGATCTGATTGTGAACGCGACGCCCGTGGGAATGTTCCCGAAGGTGGACGCCTGCGTTGTGTCTGACGGCGTTATCGCGAAGGCGAAGGCTGTTTTCGACGCAGTTTACAATCCGAGCGAGACGCTGCTCGTGAAAAAAGCCCGCGAAGCCGGGATAAAGGCGATCACGGGAATGACGATGCTCGTTTATCAGGCTGCCGCCGCGCAGACTATCTGGAACGGCTCAAAGTTCGACCCAGACGACATCGCAGGGATAGCCGAGGACTGTTTCAAGGAGCTTGAGAAAAAATGAAAAAGAATCTGATCCTCTGCGGCTTTATGGGCAGCGGCAAGAGCACGATAGGTAAGCTCTTGTCGGAAAAGCTCGGCGCGCGTTTTATCGACACCGATACATATATCGAGCAGAAAGAGGGCATGACTATCTCCGAGATATTCGAGAGCAAGGGCGAGCAGTATTTCCGCGACCTTGAGCACGAGGTGTGCGTTGAGCTTTCACAGCTCAATAAAACCGTTATCTCGACGGGCGGCGGTACGCTGCTGCGTGAGGACAATATGAGAGCGCTCAAGAAAAACGGCGTCGTTTTCCTGCTCAACATCTCGTCGCGCACCGTGCTCACGCGCCTGAAAAACGACACCTCGCGTCCTCTTTTACAGCAGGAGGACAAGGAGAAGGCCGTGAAGATGATGCTCTCAAACCGCACGCCGCTTTACAACCGCGCCGCCGATCACGTTATCGACGCCGAGGAGTCGCCGCGCAAGGTTTGCCTGAAGATACTCTCGATCTACAATTCGCTCTGAGCCTTTTTTCTTGAAAGGAAAGAAATGAATGGACGAAATGACCGCAGCCGTCACGACGAAGGTCTTGACGGCTCTGCTGTTCGCGCCGTTTTTGTGCGGCATTATCCTGAAATATAAGAAAAAGCTGACGACCGGCAGGCTTTGCGCTCTGATACTTATCAGCGGCTTTATCCTGCGGCTTTGCTACATCTCGTATACCGACGAATTTACGCGTCAGCATGATCTCGGTTCGTTCCGAAAAATGAACAGCTCTCATTCGGGCTACATCATGTATATCATGATAAAGCACAGTCTGCCCGATATGGACCCGCGCGGCTTTTGGCAGCTTTACCATCCGCCGCTTCACCATGTTATCTGTGCCGCGATACTCGGCGTTGTCAGCAAGCTCGGCTTCAATTACAAAACGGTCGGGCCGGGCGTTTTGCAGGTGTTCACCGCGGCGTATATGGAGCTGTTCTGCGTGTTCGCCTATCTTGCGTTCAAACGGCTGGGGCTGCGCGGCAGGCCGCTCGCGCTGTCGCTGGCTGTCGTCACGTTCCACCCAACGCTTATCATACTGTCCGGCAGCCTGAACAACGACGCGCTGTCGGCTTTGTTCGGTATGGCAGCCGTGTGGCTCGTTTTGCGCTGGTCGCAGACGGAGAGTCACATAGATATCCTGCTGTGCGCGCTTTGCGTGGGGCTGGGTATGCTCACAAAGCTGAGCGTAGTGCTGCTTGCGCCCGCGATAGCCGCGGTGTTTGTCGTGGCGCTCATAAAAAAGCGGCGCAGATGGGCGCGCTTTATCCTACAGTTTGCCGCGTTCGGCGCGGTCAGCCTGCCGCTGGGGCTTTGCTGGCCTGTCCGCAATTATACGCGGTTCGGCGTGCCTTTCAATTACATTCCGAAGCTTGACGAAAGCTCCGGGCAGTATATCGACGTGCCGCCGGTAAAGCGTCTTTTCGACTTTTCGCTGTACCAGCTTTCGTCGCCGTTTACGCAGTGGGAATGGGAAGGCGGAGATTACAACGAGTTCAATCCGCTTATCGCGCTTCTGAAAAACGCGATGTTCGACGAGGAGACTTTTTTCGAGGGCAGCATAACGCTGCAGTCGTTCTGTACGGCGCTGTTTTTCGCCGGAACGCTCACGGCGGTGCTGTCGTTTGCCGCGCTCGTTATTATGTGGATAAAGAATAAAAAAACACCGTTTGAAAGCAAATTGCTGCTGACGCTTGTGTTCGCTGTCGTTTTCGGCAGCTATGTGTCCTTCTGTTTGGGCTACCCTCAGGTATGCACGGAAAATATGCGCTACTGCGTGCCGCTGATATTTGCGGGAGCCGCGGCACTCGGGCTGCTTTTGCGGCGGGGCGCGCGCACAAAAAGCAAATTTATGAAATTTCTTGCAAAAGCGTCGGCGCTGTCGATGACGTCAATGTGCGTAATGTCAGTTTTCGTCTACATCGCGCTGGGGTTTACAAGTAACTTAAATTTTAAATATTAAAATTCAGATTTATTAATAGTAGATTCTGTTTTTAGCATAACTAAAGTTCGGGGTATTCGAGCAAGGGGTTTGGGGAGCGCAGCTCCCCAATGGGAGTGGGCGAAGCCCACACCCAACTTAGCCCCCTTTTCCTTGAGGGAAAGGGGGTTGGGGGTATGGGTGACGTTGTAAAAGCTATTTTATATAATAATAGTAGGATCGATAGTGATAACTTATTTGTATGCCTGATGGTCTCGATGACATTCGGTTCTAAATTGATCGTTAATGTATACAGCTTATGAAGTACAATATAATTCGCCGCTTTGCGGTGCGGCAATAAGGAGAAGAAGAGAATGAATATAGCCATAGTCGGTCTGGGAATTATCGGCGGTTCGCTTGCAAAGGCGTTCGCGAAATACACCGACCACCATATAATCGGAATAAACAGAACAAGCTCGACGCTCGAAAGGGCGCTCGCCGACGGCGCGATAAGCGAGATCGGCACAGTCGAGAGTCTCGGCAAAGCCGACCTTGTGTATATGTGTACATATCCCGAGCATATCGTCTCGTTCGTGAGCGAGAATGCGCGTTATTTCAAAAAGGGCTGCGTCGTTACCGACGTGTGCGGCATCAAAAGCGAGATCTGCAGCAAAATGGCGGAGATCTGCAAAAACAGCGGGCTTGTTTTCTGCGGCTCGCACCCTATGGCGGGCAAGGAGAAATTCTCCTACGACGCCGCCGACAGCGAGCTTTTCAAGGGCGCAAGCTACATAATTGTGCCGTGCCTTGCGGGTGAGGACGCCGTTAAAATGCTTTCGGACAGAGCGGCTGAGCTCGGCTTTGCGACAGTACGCATTACGACGCCTGCCGAGCACGACAGAATGATCGCGTTCACCTCGCAGCTGCGTCATGTGCTCGCCTGCTCGTACGTTAAAAGCCCGTGCTGCCCCGACCACAAGGGCTTTTCCGCGGGCAGCTACCGCGACGTTTCGCGCGTCGCGTCGATAAACGAAAATCTGTGGACAGACCTCTTCCTCGACAACAAAGAGCCGCTGTGCGAGGAGATATCAATTCTGATAGACAACCTTTCGATGTTTAGGCAGCTCATCTCGGAAGGGCGCGCCGACGAGCTTAGAGAGCAGCTCAAACAGGCAAGGCTCGTTAAAGAAGCTCTCGGAGAATAAGGGGGACGCGTATGTCAGATGTAACAGTATTTCCATCGAGACTTTGCGGTACGGTGACGGTGCCGCCGTCAAAGAGCGACGTTCACCGCGCGATAATCTGCGCCGCGCTCGCAAAGGGCAAAAGCGTTATCTCGCCGGTCGCGTTCTCACAGGATATCCTCGCAACGCTCGACTGTATACGCGCGCTCGGCGCGGACGCACAGATCAGCGGCAGCAGCGTTACCGTTGATTCGGAAAATATTTTTGCCAATAAAAACGCCTTCCTCGACTGCCGCGAATCCGGCTCGACGGTGCGTTTTTTCATACCGGTAGCAGCGGCGGGAGGAGTCAGCGCCGTTTTCACAGGTCACGGCAGACTTCCGCAGCGTCCGCTCGGGGTTTACACCGAGCTGCTGCCGAAGCACGGCGTAAAATGCAAAACAGGGGGCGGTCTGCCGTTTGAAACAGAGGGCAGTCTGACGCCCGGCGCCTTCGACGTGCCCGGAGACGTCAGCTCACAGTTTATAACGGGGCTGCTTTTTGCGCTGCCGCTGCTTGACGGCGACAGCGTCATTCACCTGACGTCGCCGCTGCAGTCGAAGGGCTACATAGACATGACGCTCGACGTTATGCGCCGTTTCGGCGTTGAGGTCTCCGAGCGTGACGGCGACTTTTTTGTAAAGGGCGGTCAGAGCTACACGCCCTGCTCACACTACGAAACGGAGGGCGACTGGTCGCAGGCGGCGTTTTTCCTCACGGGCGCGGCTCTCGGCGGCGACGTGACCGTCAAAGGCGTTCGCATGGATTCCCGTCAGGGCGACAAGGAGATAGCCGACCTTCTGCGCCGCTTCGGCGCGCAGGTGGACGAGAATGAGAACGGCGTGCGCTGCCGCGGCGGAAAGCTTCACGGCATCGGCATCGACGCGTCTCAGATACCCGACCTTGTGCCGGTGCTGTCGGTGTGCGCCGCGTTTGCCGAGGGCAAGACCACGATATACAACGCGCAGCGAGTTCGCCTTAAAGAGAGCGACCGTCTCGCCGCGATGAAAAACGCGCTGTCATCGTGCGGCGCGGATATCGAAGAAACGGACGACGGACTTGTTATAAACGGCAGGACGTCGATAAAGGGCGGCAATGCCGACGGCTGCAACGACCACCGCATCGTCATGTCGATGGCGATAGCCGCGCTCGGGTGCAGCGAAAGCGTAACTATCAGCGACGCGCAAAGCATCTCAAAATCGTACGACGCCTTCTTCGACGATTACAAGAGCGTCGGCGGAGCTGTTGTCGGCTGAGTATAGAAAGATAAAAAGGGGACATTGAAATGGGCTCTGTATTCGGAAATAAGCTTAAAATATCGGTGTTCGGCGAAAGCCACGGCGCGGCTATCGGCATCGTTATCGACGGGCTGCCGTCGGGCGAGAGCATAGACCTCGACGAGGTCTATCGTCAGATGCAGCGCCGCGCGCCGGGCGGCGACAAGACCGCGACTCCGCGAAAGGAAGCGGATATACCCGAGGTGCTTTCGGGCTTTCTCTGCGGCGTTACTACGGGAGCGCCGCTTTGCGCCGTTATCCGCAACACGAACACGCGCTCGGGCGACTACGGAAATATTCTCAGCGCTCCGCGCCCGGCTCACTCCGACTACGCGGCGTTCGTGCGCTACGGCGGACATAACGACATACGCGGCGGCGGTCATTTTTCGGGCAGACTCACCGCGAATATCGTGTTTGCGGGCGCTGTGTGCCGACAGATACTCAAAAGGCGCGGCATAGACATCGCGGCGCATATATATTCGATAGGCGGCGTGTGCGACGAGCCGTTTGAACCGACCGGCATCTCGGGCGAGCTTATCGAGCGGCTCAACGGCGAGAAGTTCGCGCTTGTAGACCCCGACCGCGAGGGCGCTATGCGTGAAGCGGTAGACAAGGCAAGAGCAAACGGCGACAGCATAGGCGGCGTAGTCGAATGCACCGTTCAGGGCATGAAGGCAGGTATCGGCGAGCCGATGTTCGGCGGCGTTGAGAACGTCATCGCGGCGGCTGTGTTCGGCGTGCCGGCAGTCAAGGGCATAGAGTTCGGATCGGGCTTTTCCGGCTCGTCTATGCTCGGCTCGCAGAACAACGACGAGTTCTATTTTGACGAAAACGGCGAGGTGCGTACGCGCACGAACAACCACGGCGGCGCTTTGGGCGGCATCACAAGCGGTATGCCGATCATTTTCAGAGCAGCCGTAAAGCCCACTCCGTCGATCTCGATCGAGCAGAAAACGGTCGATCTGGAGAACAAAAAGAACTGCACGCTTTCAATAAAGGGCAGACACGACCCGTGCATCGTGCCGAGAGCCGTTCCCGTGATAGAATCGGCGGCGGCGATCGCTGTTATGAATTTGCTTTGATGGATCGAGGGTGTATTATGGATCTGAAAAATATCAGGAATGAGATAGACAGCATCGACGAGCAGATCGTCGGGCTTTTCAAAAAAAGAATGGACTGTGCCGTAGCCGTAGCCGAAAGCAAAAAGGAGACGCACGCTCCGATACTCAACGAAGCGCGCGAGGAGCAGGTGCTTGAGCGCGTGGAAGAGATGGCTGGCGAATACGGCAAGTACGCGCGTCTGCTTTACGGCAATGTAATGGCGTTGTCGCGCGAGCTTCAGTACGCGATAATAAACGGCGACAGCGACCTGAAAACGACGATCGAGAACGCCGATGCGGAGCTTGACCGCGAAAGCGGCAAATGGCGCATCGCCTGTCTCGGCGCGGCAGGTTCAAACTCGCACATCGCGGC
>OMPZ01000196.1 GCA_900313125.1 uncultured Eubacteriales bacterium
ACAAGACGGGCGTTCTCATCAAGGGCATCAGAGCGGTAAACCCCGTAAACGATACCGAGATCCCGATCTTTATTTCAGACTATGTCCTCGTGTCCTACGGTACGGGCGCCATCATGGCAGTTCCCGCACACGATACGCGTGACTGGGAGTTCGCGAAGAAATTCGATCTCCCGATAATCGAGGTAGTCAAGGGCGGCGACGTCGAGAAGGAAGCGTTCACCGACTGCGCTACAGGCGTTATGGTCAACAGCGGTATGCTCGACGGTCTCTCCGTTGAAGAAGCAAAGGTGAAGATCAAGCAGTGGCTCACCGACAACGGCAAGGGCAAGGAGAAGGTAAACTTCAAGCTTCGCGACTGGGTATTCTCACGTCAGCGCTACTGGGGCGAGCCTATCCCGATCATCAACTGCCCCTGCTGCGGCTACGTTCCGCTTGACGAGTCCGAGCTTCCGCTCGAGCTGCCTATGGTAGAATCGTACGAGCCGACCGACACGGGCGAGTCACCGCTCGCGAACATCACAGAGTGGGTGAACGTAAAGTGCCCGAAGTGCGGCGGCGACGCTAAAAGAGAGACAGACACGATGCCGCAGTGGGCAGGCTCGTCGTGGTATTATCTCCGCTACATGGATCCCCACAACGATAAGGCGCTCGCGTCGAAGGAGGCTCTTGAGTACTGGTCGCCCGTCGATTGGTACAACGGCGGTATGGAGCACACAACGCTCCACCTGCTCTACAGCCGCTTCTGGCACAAGTTCCTTTACGATACTGGCGTAGTGCCGACAGCCGAGCCCTACGCAAAGCGCACGAGCCACGGCATGATCCTTGGCGAGGGCGGCGTAAAGATGAGCAAGTCGCGCGGCAATGTCGTTAATCCCGACGACGTTGTAAACGAGTACGGCGCAGACACGCTCCGCCTTTACGAGATGTTCATCGGCGATTTCGAGAAGGCCGCACCGTGGGATCCCAAGGGCATCAAGGGCTGCCGTAGACTCGTTGAGCGTTTTTACAATCTCACCGAGAACGTCATTGACAGCGACGAGGTGCGCCCCGAGGTAGAGAGCGAGGTCCACAAGGCTATCAAGAAGGTAGACGAGGACATCGAGACGCTGAAGTTCAACACGGCTATCGCAACGCTGATGTCGCTTATCAACGTGTTCGGTCAGAAGGGTATAACTCGCGAAGAACTCAGGATATTTGCGATACTTCTCAACCCGTTCGCACCTCACGTTACCGAAGAGGTGTGGGAGACCGCAAAGCTTGGCGAGGGCATTGTTGCCGAGCAGAAGTGGCCCGAATACGACGAGTCTAAGTGCATAGACGAGATGGTCGAGATCGCCGTACAAGTAAACGGCAAGATCAAGACAAGGCTCATGATCGCTGCCGACGCAGATCAGGCTGCCGCGCTTGAAGCTGCAAAGGCTGACGAGAAGGTAGCTGCTGCAATGAGCGGCAAGAACATCGTCAAGGAGATCTACGTCAAGGGTAAGCTTGTAAATATTGTTGTAAAATAAACAGATCTATCCCCGGACGTCAGCGTCCGGGGATATTTTATGATAATATTAATAAAAAATACCCGTATCCATAACGGATACGGGATCTTACAAGGAAATTATATGTGCATGAGATTGAACGTCTCTTCAATGTCCTCCGGCTGGATAACAACAGGCTTGCCCTGCTTTTCCTTAAGGAAAACAGTATATTTGCCTTCCTTCGCCTTCTTCGCGAAATCGGCAACAAGCTTTTTCGCGTCGTAGCCGTCTGTCATTTTGTAGGTGCCGTCGTCGCAGAAAACCATGTCGCCTGCCATGTTGTTTTCAGAAAGGAAAATCGACTCAACGGGGTGGTTTTCGTCCTCCTCGCTCTTTGCGATAGATATCTGATAGGTAGCCTTGAGCATGGTGCAGGCAAGGTTTGTAAATTCATAGCTCTCAAGAATACCCATCTGCTCAAATCTCTTCGTGTTTTCCTTTACTACTTTATCAAACATAAAGCTTGGTTTCCACTTGAAAACGTTCTCCACTCCCTGCGGAAGAAGAGTTGCAAGTCCCATAAATGGTATTGTGCCGTTATTCATCATAACAGCCATTCCGATAATTTCTTCTGCTTTAAATACGATCTCCATAATAAAATCACCTCTCGGTCTAATATCCCCAAAATGTAACGAATTTGAGCTTTGCCGCATTTCAGCACCACATGAACGGCGGTCAATATGCCCCTTGCAATTTATATCCTTGCAAGCACATTTTATCACAAAACGGAAATTAAATCTACCGTTTTTTAATAATTTTACGATTTTGTTAAAAGATTAACAGTAAACGGCGTGCGGCTCGGTATATTTTGGTAAGAGAATTGATAATTATTACAAAGCCGCCTCCAGAAAGATGGAAAAATCGGGAAATAATAAGCCGTTGTATATAATATTAGTGCCGTAAAAAAGGATAATGTTACAGCATTGTCAAATAAAATCGAAATATGAAATGGAGAAATTACATTATAATACGAAAAACCGGCTTTACAAAGGGCAAAGAATGAAAATTTCAAAAAAATTCAAAAAAGTGTTGACAAGGAAGGGTTAATGTGATAATATATATAAGCACTCTTCACGAGGGACTGAAAAGAAAACATGAAAACAGTAGATTTCATGCGGCTTTCGGGGGTCGTGAAGCGGTAAGTGTCAGCTCTTGATAAAGCGCAAGGAACAAAATACGGATTGTATCAAATCTGTAAATCGGAGATTAAAAAGAAACGAAAAAATTTCAAAAAAATCTCAAAAAGTGCTTGACAAACAAGAAAAGACATGATATAATAACAAAGTCGCCTGAAGGAAACGATCCGAAAGGAAATGACCGGAAAGCGACGCCAAGGACTTTGAAAATTAAACAACACGAACAAAAAGAACCCGTAATTACTTTGAGGAAAACTCAAAGCTAATTAAGT
>OMPZ01000030.1 GCA_900313125.1 uncultured Eubacteriales bacterium
ATACTGACGTATTTCAAGCCCGATGACGCAGTATTGCGAAAATTAGACCGAAAAGACTTAAAGATTTTAATCAGAGAGCAGTATTATAGCCTGACGTTTGTCAATGTGTGCTGTTGTAGCCGAAATAGTCGGAGCTTGACGCGTTGAAGTCGGGGATAAACTGCTCGTCTGCGGACGACAGCTCCTGAGTGAAGCCCTCGATGCCGAGCTTTATCGCGTGGTCTACGACCTTGTCGTACTCCTTCTCTGTCAGCTTGCGGTTTATCTCGGGGTACTTGTACGCTTCGCCCGAGGGCACATACTGCCCGAGAATGCTTACGAGCACGCTCTTGCCGAAATTCGCCCTGATGCAGTCGAGCACCGCCATTGCGTCCTTCGTGTGGTTCGGCAGCACGAGCACTCTGATTATCGTGCCCTTCTGAACGATGCCGTCTTTGTCGAACTTGATGTCGCCCGTCTGAAGCACCATTTCTTCGATGGCGGCAAGCGCGACGTGCGAGTAATCGAACGCGCTCGAATAGCGCTCCGCCATTCTGTTGTCGCTGTATTTGAAATCGGGGAGATAAATGTCGATCTTATCCTCAAGGCGGCGCAGACTGTCAACGGACTCATAGCCGCTCGAATTGTAGAGTACGGGTATTTTCGGGTGGTATATCTCAAAGCTTTCAAGCACAGCTTCGAGATAGTGCGCCGCGCTCACAAGGTTGATGTTGTGAACGCCCTGCGCTTCAAGGTTCTTGTAGCAGTTTGCTAGCTGTTCGGGCGTGATGAAAACGCCGACATGGTTCGCGCTTATCTCGTAATTCTGACAGAAAACGCACTTGAGAGTGCAGCCGCTGAAAAATATAGCGCCGCTGCCCCTTGTACCGCTTATGCATGGTTCCTCCCAGTAGTGAGGACCTACTCTCGCCACCTTTGGCGAAATTCCCATTTTGCAGAAGCCGCCGCCCTCGTACATTCCTCTTTTTGCGCCGCATTGGTGCGGGCATACATAGCAATGCTCAACGGTTTTCACAGGCGACGCCTCCCTTCGTAACAGATCAATTCAAGTATATTTTCAAAGCATAATAATTTTGCAGTACGGTAAAAGTAAAGCCGCCTGCCGAAAAAGTGTTCACACTATATTTTAACAGCGTTGAGTTGTTTAATCAATACAAACGAGTATAAAATTATACTCCATAAAATTGTGTATTTTTATGCATTTTTGCAATCGTTAGTTAAAAGTCCTTGAAGTTTTGGACAAATTACAGACTGCGGCGGTGCAGATCTATGAAAATGCCGGGGGAAAAGGATTTTTGAGCTTTTCTCCTTGAATTTGCGCCCGGAAAATGATAAACTGATATCATCATTAAAGCTGAAAATCCTCCGGATCGAATTTCGGAAGGACGGGCGGTCGAAACGGTTTCCTGAGGAGAGGGTTATACTTGAACTTGCGGCATTTGCCGTTTTCAATATAAGTGTTCTTTATGCAGATCTTGCTCTCTCCATCGGAGATACAGTTATCACAGTAAGAGCAGTCAGGCTCGATATTGTTTCCGAAAAGCCTGTACATCTCATGACCTCCCAGGTGTGTATTTAACGAAAAAAGAATAATGGCGGAAAGCCTTCGGCTTCGGATCATATTCTCTTTTTTCTTATAATAAGCTAATGGTATTACGGCGTTTTGCGCTTTTGATTTTCAACTATAATATTATAGTCTGTTTTTAATGAATAATATTTCTTGAAAGGAATTTTAACATGATTTTTACAAGCAGCCAAATGAAACTGAACATCAGCGACGCCCTCGGCTATCTCACATTTAACGTGCTTGACGAGGTGCCGTTCATAAAGCACGGTTTTTCGACAAGAATGGGCGGCGTTAGCAGCGGCGAGTTCAAGTCGCTCAATATGTCGTTCGGCAGGGGAGATCCCGACGAGAATGTAACGGAGAACTACAAGCGGCTTTGCGCGGCTGTCGGCGTTGACTACGACACGCTCACCGCGTCGAGTCAGGATCACAAAACGTTCGTGCGCAGAGTCACATCGGAGCACCGCGGCATCGGCATATACCGCCCGAAGGATATGCAGAGCGTAGACGGGCTAATAACAAACGAAAGCAAGGTCGCGCTCGTAACGTATTTTGCCGACTGCACGCCGCTGCTGTTCGTTGATATGAAAAACAGGGCGATCGGATCGGCTCACGCGGGCTGGCGCGGCACGGTAGGGAAGATAGGCGCGAAGGTCGTTGAAAGAATGGGCGAGGAATTTGGCACACGCCCGGAGGATCTTATCGTGACTATCGGGCCTGCTATCGGAAAATGCTGCTACGAGGTAGACGAGCCTGTCGCGTCGCAGTTTTTAGGGCTTGGTCTCGACGCGTCGCGATTCGTCTTTGAAAAAGGCGGCGGAAAGTATATGCTCGACCTCACCGAAACGAACAAGCGCATACTAATGGCCGCCGGAGTTCCCGAGGAGAACATCACAAAAAGCGACGTCTGCACGCGCTGCAGCCATGACCTTATCTGGTCTCACCGCGCTACGAACGGCAGACGCGGGGGAATGTGTGCTATCTTGTCTATTATGTGAAATTTGCATGAAATTCTTTGTTGATTTTGATAAAAATAAAAATCGTTATCTGTGTAAATGAACGAATTTCGTTTTTTGTTTTAAAGACTGTTGATAATGATTTCTTTTTATGTTAAAATTAAACAGTAATATAAGGTGACGTGCGCCGTCTGCAATTGCCTGTTGGGTGTCGTTCACCGCTGGATAAAACTTATTAAAAACACTATTTTGAAAGGAAGAATGAGCAATGAAAAAACCAAAGGCTTTATTGTCTGCGATTTTGGCAGCGGCTCTGCTCGTTTCCGCAGCGGCTCCGGCAGCGGCTGATACGACAAAGGCAGCGGCAGCGAAGGCTGCTGTTGATGTTCAGACATCATCGGCAGATGCTTCCACCTTCTCGTGGGACAACGCAACAGTTTATTTCCTCCTCATTGACCGCTTTAACAACGGCGACACGTCCAACGACAACGCATACGGACGCAAGAAGACCGTTGCAGGCAGCGACTGGGCTACTTTCCACGGAGGCGATTTCGCAGGCATCACACAGAAGATCAACGAAGGCTACTTCAACGACCTCGGCGTCAACGCTATCTGGATGACAGCTCCCTACGAGCAGCTCCACGGCTACATTCTCGGCGACAACTTCGCTCACTATTCGTACCACGGCTACTATGTAACGGACTACACCGAGGCAGACGCAAACTACGGTACAAAGGAAGAGTTCAAAACTCTTGTAGACACGGCGCATGAGCACGGCATCCGCATCATCATGGATATCGTTATGAACCACGCCGGCTACAACAACATGATCGATATGAACGAGTACAACTACGGTACTCTCAAATCCGGCTGGAAGGATGTTTACGATGCAGGCAACCTGTCACAGTACCATTCCTTCATCGACTATGAGACATCCGCTTCCGACTGGGGCAGATGGTGGGGCACCGATTGGGTAAGATCGGGTCTCCCGGGCTACTCCGGCGGCGAAGGCGGCAGCGCAACTACTATGTGCCTTACAGGTCTCCCGGACTTCAGAACGGAGCAGACAAAGCAGGTAAGCGTTCCGCAGTTCCTCCAGACCAAGTGGGAAAAGGAAGGTACGCTCAGCAAGAAGAATTCCCTCTACGGCACATCGAACACAGTAACGGGCTTCATTTCCTCGTGGCTCACACAGTGGGTAAGAGATTACGGCGTTGACGGCTTCCGCTGCGACACGGCTAAGCACGTTGAGTTCGCTTCGTGGAAGCAGCTCAAGGACGCAGGCACAAAGGCTCTCGCAGAGTGGAAAGCGGCTAATCCCGACAAGAAACTCGACGATCTCCCGTTCTGGATGACAGGCGAGTGCTGGGATCACAACCTCGGCTACGGCTATGACGGCTACTACACACAGGGCGGCTTTGACTCGATGATCAACTTCGAGACTCAGGGCGGCGGTATGCTCGCAGCCGACAAGCTCGCAGGCGTATATCAGAACTACGCAGACAGCATCAACACAAACGATAAGTTCAATCAGCTTTCATACATCTCCTCGCACGACTCGACTCTTGCAAGAGGCGATATGTACCACCTCGGCTCCGCACTCCTTATGCTCCCGGGCGGCGTACAGATCTACTACGGCGACGAGACTGAGAGACCTCTCGCAACGGGCGGCTCGTTCGACGGCAACGGCGGCGCAGGTCACAGCCTTAGAAGCGACATGAACTGGAGCTCCATGAATAAGGACGTTCTCGCTCATTGGCAGAAGGTCGGCACATTCCGTAACAACCACGTTGCAGTCGGTGCAGGCGCAAACGTTGCTCTTACGGCTGACAGCGGTACAGCATTCGGCAGAACGTACTCGAAGAACGGTGTCAGCGACAAGATCGCTGCAGTTGTTGACGCAGCAGCAGGTAAGGACATTACGATCGACGTATCGGGCGTGTTCGAGGACGGCACAACTCTTATGAACACATACGACGAGACGACCGACACAGTATCGGGCGGCAAGGTAACGTTCAACTCCGGCGACCACGGCACGATCCTTCTTGAGCAGGGCGAAGCTGATCCCGTTAAGGCTAAGCTTACGGGCACAACTCCGTTTGACAGCACAACAGAGATCACAGCAGAGCTCGAGGGCGTTGACTCCGCAGTTGTTAAAGTAAACGGCGTTAAGACGATCAACGTTAAGAACGGCACAAAGTTCACAGTCGGCAGCGAGTTCTATCCCGGAGACACAGTTGTTTGCGAGATCACTTACAAGCACCCGACAAAGGGCGAGATCACAAAGTCGTTCAAGTTCCAGAAGAGCGGTTCTCTCCCGGGCGCAGTACAATCGGATACGGCTGTTGTACACGTTAAAACATCTATCTCCAACCCGAACATCTACGCTTGGCAGGAAGGCACAACAGTTACAAAGCTTGTAGGCGACTGGCCGGGCAAGGCGCTTACTATCACAGATGAGGACGGCTGGTATCTCGCTAACCTCAGCGACACGACAGACGCTTACAACATCATCATCAACGGCAGCGGTCAGACGAAGAACATCACAGGTCTGAAGGGCGAGACATGGGCTATCATCGGCGACGATTACAGCTACAAGACCTTCACCGATAAGAAGTCCGCTTACGAGGCAGCAGGTATTACGCTTCCCGAGTCCGACTTCACGGCACTCAAGGCTATCTGCAC
Source organism: uncultured Eubacteriales bacterium (assembly GCA_900313125.1). Lineage (GTDB taxonomy): Bacteria > Bacillota > Clostridia > Oscillospirales > Acutalibacteraceae > RUG592. Next base: position 5,209 of record OMPZ01000030.1, read on the forward strand.
AGAGATCAAGCTCCTCAGCGACGCAGGTTACACACAGGCAAGCTACAGCAAGGCGCTCGCAGCAGCAGAAGCAGGCGACAAGCTCGTTCTTCAGGGCGAATCGGCAGCAGACGCAGCGGCTGTAACGGCAGCTTATCAGGCAGCAAAGAGCGCAAAGGACGCACTCGTAAAGGGTGAAGAGCCTATCACAGATACTGACACAGAGAGCGACAAGCCCGCTCCCGATACTGAGAGCGACAAGCCCGCTCCCGACACAGAGAGCGACAAGCCTGCTCCCGATACGGACAGCGACACACCTGTTGTTCCGACAGGCAAGGGCGACATCAACGGCGACGGCAAGGTATCTCTCCGCGACGCATCTCTCGCTCAGAAGCACAGCGTTGGTCTGACAACTCTCACAGCAGCTCAGATCACGGCAGGCGACATGAACGGCGACGGCAACGTAACACTTATCGATGCATACGCAATTCAGGCGGCTGTAAACAAGCAGTACAGAAAGTAATTTCTGACATAAAGATCCCCCGGACGTTTGTTCGGGGGATGTGGTTTTTAATGAATAATGAATAGTGAAGAATGAATAATGAATAATACAAAAAAATATCCTGACACTTGTGTGTCAGGATATTTTTTGGTGGGAGAGGGTGGATTCGAACCACCGAAGTCAGTGACAACAGATTTACAGTCTGCCCCATTTGGCCGCTCTGGAACTCTCCC
>OMPZ01000201.1 GCA_900313125.1 uncultured Eubacteriales bacterium
GGCTCGACCGACACGACACCTGCGCTGCTGTCAAATTTCGAGCGGTTCAACAGGGAGTTTCTCCGCGTGTGCATACGCACTCAGGACAAGTCGAACCAGGCGCACGGCTGGAACACGGCTTTGTGCAGCGCGATGGGCGACATCATCATCAGGGTAGACGCTCACGCGCGCATTCCGATGGACTTTGTCGAGATGTGCGTTATGGAGATCGAAAACGGCGAGGATATCGTCGGCGGCGGCAGACCCTGCATCACATATCACAAAAACGAATGGACTACGACGCTGCTCGCGGCGGAGGAGTGCCTTTTCGGCAGCTCGATAATGGGCTACAGGCGTAAGCAGAACGAGAAAAAGTACATGAACTCCCTTTTCCACGCGGCGTACAGACGCGAGGTGTTTGAAAAGGTCGGCGGCTTTAACGAGTTCCTCGGCAGAACGGAGGACAACGAGCTGCACTACAGAATGAGAAAGCGCGGCTACAGATTCGCCTGCTGCCCGTCTATCTCGTCTAACCAGTATATCAGGGAGTCGTTCAAGTCGATGCTCAGGCAGAAATTCTCGAACGGCTACTGGATAGGCATCACGACGTTTGTAAGTCCCGGCTGTCTGTCGATACTGCACTTTGCGCCGTTTTGTCTGCTGCTCGGGCTGATAGTTTTCATCTGTATGGCTATCGGCGGAGTTTCGGCGCCCCTGAAGCTGCTGCTTGCGGTCTACCTGATATTTGATGCGGTGATAACGATAACCGCGCTGAACTTTGAAGGCATCAACAAATACAAGCCGCTGCTTTTCCTGATGTTCCCGGCGCTGCACCTCGTTTACGGCGCGGGCACACTCTGCGGTCTTGTTTACGCTATCCCGTGGAAGGCGTCGCACCCGACGGCAGCCGCTAAAAAGGAGATACGCAGAGTAAAGCGCGCCGTCCGCAGCAACACCATAAAAGAGGACGACCTCGACGATCTTTACTGATGTAAAAACAGATTGTATCTATTCAGAACCCCTCCGTCACGACGACACGGCTTTCGCCATGCCGCCGTGCCATCTCCCCTGAAGGGGGAGGCTTGTGTGCTTTGTTTAACTTTGGCAGCCTCCCCTTAAGGGGAGGTGTCAGCCGTAAGGCTGACGGAGGGGTACTGAGGATACACCATGTTTAAAATAAAGAATACATTTTTTAATGGGGAGATATCACAATATGAAAAAAGTCAGAACTCGTTACGCGCCCAGCCCCACGGGCTTTATGCACGTTGGCAACCTGAGGACAGCGCTCTATGAGTATCTTATAGCAAAGTCGCAGGGCGGAGATTTCGTTCTGCGTATCGAGGACACAGATCAGGAACGCTACGTTGAGGGCGCGGTCGATGTTATCTACAGAACGCTCAAAACGGCGGGTCTCAAGCACGACGAGGGTCCCGATGTCGGCGGCGATTACGGTCCGTATGTTCAGAGCGAACGCAAGGATATGTACCGTCCGTTCGCCGAAAAGCTGATCGAAAGCGGTCACGCTTACCGCTGCTTCTGCACGAAGGAACGCCTTGAAGCGCTCAAGGAGACGGAGGAATACGCAAACGGCGGCTATGACAGACATTGCCGCGACCTGCCCAAAGAGGAGATAGACAGGCTTCTCGCCGAGGGTACGCCGTACGTTATCCGCCAGAAGATGCCGCTTACGGGCACGACCACGTTTACCGACGCGGTTTTCGGCGAGATCACCGCGCCGAACGAAGAGCTTCAGGATCAGATTCTCATCAAGACAGACGGCTACCCGACCTACAATTTCGCAAACGTTATCGACGACCACCTCATGGCGATAACTCACGTTGTGAGAGGAAACGAGTACCTTTCGTCCACGCCGAAGTATGATCTTCTTTACGAAGCGTTCGGCTGGGAGATACCCACCTACGTTCACCTTCCGCTCATCATGGGCAAGGATGCCGAGGGCAATGTGTCGAAGCTTTCAAAGCGTCACGGCTCGACGGGCTTTGACGACCTCGTAAACGAGGGTTATCTGCCCGAAGCTATCATAAATTATATCGCGCTGCTCGGCTGGTGTCCCGACGACAACACCGAAATGTTCACGCTCTCCGAGCTTGAGAAGAGATTCTCTGTAGACCGCATCAGCAAATCGCCCGCTGTGTTCGACTACGCAAAGCTCGAGTGGTTCAACGGCGAGCACATCAAGGCTATGACGGTCGAGCAGTTCGAGCAGATCGCGCGCCCGTATATCCTTCAGGGCTTGGGCGGCAAAAAGCTCGATACGCTGAAGATCGCGGCGATACTCCAGCAGCGCACCACAAAGCTCACGCAGATACCCGAGGCGATCGACTTCTTCGGCGAGCTGCCCGAGTACGACGCCGAAATGTTCATCAATAAAAAGAGCAAGACGAACGCCGAGAACGCGCCCGTTATGCTCAAAGCGGCTTTCGACGAGCTGAAAGCCCTGCCCGAGTGGACAAACGAGGCTATCCACGACGCGCTGATAAACCTCGCCGTAAAGCTTGAGGTGAAGAACGGCACGGTAATGTGGCCCGCAAGGATCGCCGCTGCCGGCAAGAAGGTAACGCCCGGCGGCGCGGTAGAGATACTTGAGATACTCGGCAGAGACGAGTCGCTTTCAAGACTGGAGAAGGGGCTCGAAAAGCTCGGCAGATGATCGTATTGAAGAGAGGAAAGAACACCAATGGCAGAAGAGATCACGAATGCTAATTTTATACACGATATTATAGATGAGGATATCGCGCCCGGCGGAGATTACGCCGGAATGACGGTACACACGCGTTTCCCGCCAGAGCCGAACGGCTACCTGCACATCGGTCACGCGAAGGCGATCTGCATCGACTTCGGTACGGCGGAGAAGTACGGCGGACTTTGCAACCTCAGAATGGACGACACAAACCCTACCAAAGAGGACGAGGAATATGTAGACGCCATCAAAGAGGACATCAAGTGGCTCGGCTTTGACTGGGGCGACCGCTTCTTCTTTGCGTCGGAGTACTTCGAGAAGATGTAC
>OMPZ01000033.1 GCA_900313125.1 uncultured Eubacteriales bacterium
AGTATGCCAGCGAAATTTATGTGCAATCTGACGAATAAATCTGCGGCACATCTGAACGACGTTAGGTTTTTAGAGCTGCCCTTAAGGCAATACCGAAAGGATAGTAAATACAGTCGGAGCAGGCGACGCGCTTTTCTCCGCGTTCCTGCATTTCTACACAAAGGGTCTTGACGCGGAATCGGCACTCAGGCGCGCGGTCGTCTTTGCCGGCATAAAGATCGGCTGCAACGGCGCGTCGAACGGTTTTTCAAGTGAAGACGAAATAGAAAGCACTATTAGCTGAATTACAAATTTTATCGACGAAAAATACCCCTTACGGAAGATCAAATTCCGCAAGGGGCGTTTTTTATGATGAAGATCTTTATGTACTGAACTGACTGTTGTACAGCGCAGCGTAGAACCCGTTCATTGCCAGAAGCTGATCGTGGCTGCCCTGTTCGATGACGTTGCCGTCCTTCATTACGAGTATCACGTCGGCTTCACGGATCGTAGATAAGCGGTGCGCGACGATAAAGCTCGTTCTGCCCTTCATCATTTTAGCGAACGACGATTGGATTATCGCTTCGGTGCGCGTGTCGATAGATGATGTGGCTTCGTCGAGTATCAGCATAGGCGGGAGGTCAAGCATCACGCGCGAAATGCTCAGAAGCTGCTTTTGACCCTGAGAAAGCCCCGAGTTTGAATCGCTGATAACGGTGTCGTACCCGTCCGGCAGTCGTTTTATGAACCTGTCGGCGTGAGTCGCTTTTGCGGCGGCTTCGACCTCTTCATCGGTGGCGTCGGGGCGTCCCATTTTGATATTGTCTCTGACGGTACCGTTCTTTATCCATGTTTCCTGCAAGACCATGCCGTAATTGTGCCGCAGGCTTGCCCGCGTGATGTTCCTGACGTCGCTGCCGTCGATCGAGACGCTGCCCTCGTTTACGTCGTAGAAGCGCATAAGCAGATTTATCAGCGTCGTCTTGCCGCAGCCCGTCGGTCCTACGATCGCTATGCGCGTGCCGGGGCGCACGTCGAGATCGAAATGCTCTATCAGTCTTGTTTCGGGAGAATACGAAAAGCTCACGTCGCTAAGCTTCACGCTGCCCTGCGCATTCTCAAGTACAGCCGCGTCGTCGGCGTCGGGTATCTCCGGCTCGCATTCGATAAGCTCAAACACGCGCGCCGCACAGGCGAGAGCGTTTTGCAGCTCCGTCACCACGCCCGATATCTCGTTGAACGGCTTTGTGTACTGATTTGCGTAGCTCAAAAAGCAGGTAAGCTCGCCTACGGTGATGAGATCCCACTTGATTATCGCGACCGCGCCGAAAAGCGCAACGGCTGCGTAAATAAGGCTGTTGACAAATCTTGTCGAGGGATTTGTCAGCGAGGATAGGAACACCGCCTTGACCGACGCCTTTGTCAGCCTGTCGTTTATCTCGTCAAATTCATCGATAGCCTGCTGCTCGTGAGAAAAAGCCTTCACCGTTTTCTGATCGCCGATCAATTCGTCGATGAGCGCGGTCTGTTCTCCGCGTATCTCAGACTGTATCCTGAAGTAGTCGAACGTCGCCCTCGCGATACCTCGTGCAATGAACAGCGAGACGGGCGTGAGCACCACCACGACGAGCGTTATCCGCCAGTCGAGCGAAAGCATGAACCCGAGCGTGCCGATTATCGTCACAACTCCTGTGAAAAACTGCGTAAAGCCCATGAGCAGACCGTCCGCGAACTGATCCGCGTCGGCAATGATACGGCTGACGATATCACCGTGAACGTGAGAGTCGATGTAGGCGAGAGGGAGCCTTTGCAGCTTTTCAAAAGCTTCGCTGCGGATATCTCTCACCACCTTGAAGGTCACGCGGTTGTTGATAATGTTCATCACCCACTGCATTACAGCCGTTGCGATTATAAGAACGGCCGCTTTCGCGAGTATCGACAGCATACCGTCAAAATCTACGCTGCCCTTGCCGACGATCAGGTCGATCGCCCTGCCTATCAGAATGGGAATGTAAAGCGTAAGAGCGACCGTGCCCGCGGCAAGTATTATCGAGAATACGATCTGCAGCTTGTATCTGCCGACGTAGGCGAGTGTTTTTTTCAGAGCGATGCGCTGAGCCGTTTTGTTCTCCTTTTTCATGACACCGCCTCTTTTCTGAACTGCGAATCGTAGATCTCTCGGTAAACGGCACATGAGCTTATCAGCTCGTCGTGTGTTCCGATGCCGACAGCCTTGCCGTCGTCGAGAACGACGATCTTATCGGCGTACTGTATAGACGACGCTCTTTGAGAAACGATAAACACGGTTTTATCGCTGTACTGCTCGCGCAGCGCCTTTCTCAGCGCCGCGTCGGTCGCGAGATCGAGCGCGGAGGAGCTGTCGTCAAGTATCAGGATATCAGGGTCGCCCACAAGCGCGCGGGCGATCGTCAGTCTCTGTCTCTGACCGCCGGAGAGATTCTTGCCGCCCTGCTCGATCATGTGATCGAGCACGCCTTCCTTCTTTTCGATAAATTCTCTTGCCTGCGCCGTTTCGAGCGCTCTCATGATCTGCGCGTCGTCGGCGTCGGGCTTGCCCCAGCGCATATTGTCGCGCACCGTGCCCTTGAAAAGCGTTGCCTTCTGCGGAACTATCCCGAAGAAGCCCCTGAGCTGGTCGAGCGGATATTTTTTGATATCCACGCCGTTCAGAAGCACCCTTCCGCCGTCGGCGTCGTAAAAGCGCGCTATCATGTTGACAAGCGACGTTTTGCCCGAGCCTGTGCCGCCGATAATGCCGATCGTATCGCCGCGCCTGACCTTGAGATCAATATCGGAAAGGGAATGCTTTGACGAGCCCTTGTACATAAGCGACGCGTTATCGAGCTCGATAATGTACGGCGACGCGCTGACATCGACGCGCTTGCTCGGCGATTTGATGCTCGGTTTTGTCTCAAGCACAGCCTGCACTCTGTCGCCGCACGCCGCTGACTTCGTGATGTTTATTATCAGATTCGCGAGCTTGATAAGCTCCACGAGTATCTGCGACATATAGTTGTAAAGAGCTACTACCTCGCCGGTAGAGAGCCTTCCTGTGTTGACCTCGATGCCGCCGGTGTAGATCAGTATGAGCACGGCAAAATTGACGATCAGCAGCGTCAGCGGATTCATGAGCGCCGAGATACGCCCCGTGAAATTCTGCAAAGCCGTGAGCAGATCGTTTCTTTCGCGGAAATCCCTGATCTCGGTTTCCTCGTTGCAGAAGGCTCTGATAACGCGCGTGCCCGCGAGGTTATCGCGCGTCAGCGAAAGAACGCCGTCGAGTCCCTCTTGTATCTTTTCGTAGAGCGGTATGCAGATCAGCATTATACCGAACACGACAGCCGACAGCAGAATTATCGTCCCGACAAAGATCAGCGCGGCTCTGACGTCGATCGTGAAAGCCATTATCATCGCGCCGAAAACGATGAACGGCGACCGCAGGAATAGTCTCAGCGTCATGTTCACGCCGTTTTGAAGCTGATTGAGGTCGCTGGTCAGGCGTGTGATGAGCGTAGACGAGCCGAGCCTGTCAAGCTCCGTGTAAGAAAGCTTTTGTATGTGAGCAAACAGCGCGTGCCGGACCTTCGACGTGAAATTTATCGCCGCCTTCGCCGCAAAGTACTGAGCGGTGAGCGAGCTTATCAGCCCCACTACAGCAAGCGCAGCCATTACCGCGACCATGTGTATCGCGTGCTGCGTGTTGTTTTTAGCGATGCCGCTGTCGATTATCGAAGCTACCGCGAGCGGTACGAACAGCTCGAGTATCGCTTCGACCATTTTGAAAAAGGGCGACAAAAACGCCTCTTTTTCGTATCCCTTCATGTATTTCAGAAGCTTTCGCAAATAAAAGCACCTCCGAGATGACGAAATAATATAAGAGCACTCCTGTGCGGAGCGCTCTTACGGCTCGTTTTGGTTACTTTGAAGCTGCTGCGTTCTCCTCGTCGAAGCTCCTTATGAGAGCTTCAGCAATGCCGAAGAAGAGGAACAGATAAGGTGTGATGATCGGGGTAGCAAGGTTAAATATCGACTGCGAGCAGTACGAAACTATAGCCAGTATCGCGATCATGAACGGGATGTTGTTTTTGCATCTTCTTATGCATCTCCAAAGCAGCGTTCCGATAAGTGAAACGTATGCTGTAAAGCCGAAAATACCGGTCGTAACGAGATAGTTGAGGAACTCGTTGTGCGCGGTGTCAAACACGGCGTCGTGACGCTTGAGCATATCCTGACGGTAGTCCGCCTTGATAAGCTGACCGAAGGTGTCGGGGCCCGAGCCTACGAGTATATTTTTAACGCCCTTTGATTTAAAGAGGATCATACCTCTTATCCACGCGTAGCCGCGGTGCGTACCCCATTGGTCGTTAAGGCGAAGTACCTTGGAGAATTTGCCGAGGTCGGTCACCTTGTCGATAAAGCTGAAGTAAATGAACACGAACAAAACCGCGGACGCAGCGACGCCGACAAACGCGCCTGCCGCGATCTGACACCACTTCGGGCTGTGTTCATCACCGAATTTCTGGTCAAGCAGGAACGCGCCGATCGTAAGCATGATGGAAATGCCGATAGCTATGAATACCCTGTTGTCAAAAATAAGGAATTTCGACAGATCGCCGAGGTTCTTGTAGTTGTCGTGGAAAAGCAGAGAGATAAGTCTCAGCAGCTTGATAGAGATAAGCATTGCCGAAAGTGACAGGCAGAACTTGAAAAGTCTGTGCGCGCTTCCGCAGCAGTAAATGAAAAGCACAGCCATGAATGCCACGAGTCCGAAGTAGCCGCTAAGGCTGTTTGCCACAAGCAGACCCATAAAATTGACAACTGCCGTGAAAAGATAGAACGCGGAGAAGAGCTTGTCTTTAGACTGTACGGCAAGCGCAGTACAAACAGGGAGCGATACGCAGACAAAGCCCGAGAACATATTGATGTTGCCGATAGTAGTAATGAAGTCCTTCTGCTGAGACTCCTTAATGTCGACAACGATCCTAAACGGGTCTATCCAGAACTCGTGCATAAGCGCGATAAGGCATACAACGCTCGACATAACGGCAAAGACAGTAAAGATAGGTTCTCTGTACTTGAAATATCTCGATATAAGCAGGTAGCACAGAAGATACATCGCCATGAGCCAAAAGCCGCTGTCACGTCCGCCCGACCCGGTAAACGCTTCGTTGCCGTATTCCGACAGGCAGGCTGAGATAAGGCAGACAACGACGAACGCGATAAACGACCAGTCCGAAACGGACATCTTAAACAGATGCTTTGGCCAGTAGTCCTTGTCGATACCGCAGATATACGTCGCGACTATGAAGAAAAGAAGTACGAACGTCGTAGCGATAAAGTAATGCAGTCTGTCGTCTCGCACGTTGAACAGCTTGTTCGTCATGTAGATGGGGAAAACAGCGAACATACTGATAACGAAAAGGTCGGCGAATTTCTGATGCATCGTCAGGCGCAGCGGAGTTTTCACAGCTTCGCTGTTCTTAGACCGTGTGCTTTTTTCCGAAGTCCCGGAGTTTTTCTCAAAAGCTTCGGTCGCTTGTTTTTTCTTGTTTTTCTTGCTCAACTTAAAGTTACCTCCTGATTAGTTGTGTATGCGATCAATATATTATGTATCACAAAACAATAATATCATGAATTTTGCTGATGATCTTCGGCGGCTTATTTGTTTTTCAGCCGCTCGAGGTATGACTGTAAAATGATCGCTGCGGCTTCCGCGTCAACGCTCTGTTTACGTTTTTTTCCGCGGACATTGTTGTCGTTCATGTAACGGTGCGCGATCATGGTGGTACATCTTTCGTCCTGCATCTCAACAGGGATCGGGCACAGCTTCCCGATCATATCGGCAAATTCCCGTGCGCCCTTCGCGCTGTCGCCCTCGGTGCCGTCCATATTCTTCGGCAGCCCTACGACGATCAGCTCGGCTTTGCGTTCCTGTGCGGTCTCGACGACCCTCTGCGCGAGCTTTTCTCTGTTCCATTCCTCGATAACACCGATCGGCGACGCCAGAAACATCGTTTTGTCGCAAACGGCAAGCCCGGTACGCGCCTTTCCCAGATCAACGGAAAGTATAATCAAACGATCACCCCAATATTGTAATATATAGGTATAAAAAATAAAATGCAAATAGAAAAATTGTGAAAGCGAGTACAATAAAGTAAATAAAAACCAATTTTTTTGTTTAATATGGATACTTTACAAATTTACGAAAACATGGTATTATAATTGAGTAAAAAGAATTAAATAGTCAAGTATGATACTTTTTTCTTTTGAAAGCCGACCACTAACAAACAAGTTATATTTTATCATAGAAATAGTGTTTTGTACAGAAAAAATACAATTTTTTAACAACTAATTCTTCACAGAGGATCAGAGATCGAACGCTGTGCGGCATCTTAACATTTTTGAAGAGTATGCCGGAGAAAACGGAGGGTGAAAATAATGAACAACAGCAAATTCTCACTTGTTCTGCGTATGTGCAGAGAGAACGCGGGAGTTACGCAAAAGCAGGTAGCAGAAGCGCTGAATATGGAGCGCTCGACCTACGCCTACTATGAAACGGGGGCAAGCCACCCGAGCGGCGTAATGATCTTAAAGCTTGCGGCGATCTTCAACGTTGATTATAAAATATTCATGGACGCCGTAGGCGACGTAGACTTTGACAACAACCCCGAGGACGAAGAGTTCACCACCCTAAACGACAGCTCGTGGGAGGAGAGGGAGAAGCTCTACACCTTAAAGAAGCATGAGCAGGATCTTGTAATGCAGTACCGCACCTTTGACGCAGAACAGAAAAAGGCGGTAGACGACCTTTTCGAGAAATTCCGTCACGACAATTTTGTGGGCGAAAAGAAAGCGAAAAAGAAAAAGTGATCGGCGAACGATCACTCAAAACGGTTTTTGATTTATCAAATTTTTTTAAAAAAAGTCTTGACAGAACAAAAAAAATATGATATTATACAATAGTCGCATGGAGAGGTGTCCGAGTGGTTTAAGGAGCTAGTCTTGAAAACTAGTGATGCCGAAAGGTACCAAGGGTTCGAATCCC
>OMPZ01000076.1 GCA_900313125.1 uncultured Eubacteriales bacterium
GTAAGAGAGAAGCTCGATGTCGTTCCGAAGGATCCCGTTCAGAAGAACCTCGAGGACGTTATCAGCGCGGATGTTGTTTACTGCACATACTCGCTCATTACGAATTACCCGTATCTCGACGACGAGTTCTGCGTCAACGTTTGCACAGTAAAGCGTGCGGCTGAGATCGGCGTTGAGGATACGATCGCTCAGACAATCGACGAGAAGGGCGCGTTTTTCGATGACCTCAAGCGCTTCGGTCTGAAGAAGATCATCGTAAACAACGACAGCAGTCACGTTTACGCGCCGGAGGATTTTGACAGCCACGTCAAGACAGAGGGCGTTATCGCACCGAAGCTTTACTTCAAGGTGCTCAACTTCATGCAGAAGGGCGACGACGAGCTTCGCTCGGCTATCGCAGAGTCGTTCCTCGGCAGCAAGGTATACACCTACGCGCTCAACCAGGATATCACGGAGATCACCGAGGAGAATATCGACGACTTCAAGCCGCTGACCTTCACCGACGGTAAGAATAATTTCTGCCCCGTATTCACAGACTTTACGGAGGCAAGGGCTGTTGGTATGCCGTTCAAGGGTCTCTACGAGATCGAGACGAGACTTCTCGCGTACCACAAGATCACTCACTACATCATCAACCCCTCGAGTCTCGGCTTTATCATGAACAAGTCCATACTCAAGGGCGCAAAACCGAACTACGACAAGGCAATCGTTGACGAAAACGACGAGCGCATCAAGAATATAGATTCCTTTGTAAATCCCTTCGACCTTGAGGACGAGGTGCTCAGAAAGGAGGAGCAGGAAAAGGCTGACGCAGAAGCGAAGGTCATCGCCGACATCAAGGCGGAAGCTCAGAAGGCTGTAGACGAAGAGAAGGCACGCGCAGACGCGGCTGCAAAGGCCGAGCAGGCTGCAAAGGTTGAAGCGGAAGCCGCAAAGTCCGAAGCGGAGAAGGCAAAGACAGAGACTGCTGCGGCACGCGAAGAGACGGAAAAAGCAAAGCTTGAAGCTCAGACGGCAAAGATAACAGCCGAGGAAGCAATGAAGGCCGCGTCGGCGGCAGAGGCTGCAAAGGCCGAGGCAGAAGCACGCGCCGCAAAGGCTGACGCAGAAGCGAAGAAGGCTCAGGAAGCCGGCGCGATGATGGCTGCAAAGGCTAAGGAAGAAGCGGAAGCACTCGCAAAGGCAGAAGCCGAAGCAAAGGCAAAAGCAAGAGAAGCAGCCGAAGCGGAAGCTAAGGAAAGGGCAGCAGAGGAAGCTGCCGCAAAGGCTAAGGCAGAAGCAGAAGCGAAAGCTAAGGCGGAGGCCGAAGCAAAGGTCAAGGCAAATATCCCGCAGGGAATACCGGCGGCAGCAGCGGCGGCATTCGCGAAAATGCCTGGCGGATTCGTTCCTCCGGCAGCAGCGGCAGCGGCAGGACTCAAGCCCCCCGCACCCGGCGGTGGAATATTCTTCAGCGACAACGAAGAGAAGAAGTCTCCGTTTGACTCGCTGAACCTTTCGGCGAACGATTCCCCGTCGCTCCCGACGCTCGATCTTTCGGGTCTCGCGGACGACAACACCATAGAGCGTGAAGAAGCTGCTCCGAGCAGCTACTACAAGCCGCAGAACGCGCGTGAGCCGCTCCCGGCGCCGATGAACGAGTTCAAGAAAACGGGCATCTACGGCGACAAGCAGATCGCACGCGGCAACGGTCTCAACCAGTCGAGCGTTTACGAATCGGCTCAGAAGCATTCGCTTGATTTCATGACATCTTCGCCCTCGGGCGGTCAGAAGATGGCGACTCAGCAGCCGATAAGAGAGCCTGCCGTTAAGCGTGCTCCGTCGGCGGCAGCCGCAGCGGCAAGCAAGATCGACAATCCGGACGGTCTCGTTATCAAGTCGGTTTCCGACGGTCTCGACGGCGGAAAGGTATCGAAGGCGTTCAAGGTCTCCAAGCCGCTCTTCATTGAGGACGTTCCCGATGACGAGGTAATGGCTGTTCCGTATTCCGACGGTGTTGTAAGCGCCGCTCCGGTAACATCGGCAAGCAACGTTAAGTCGAAGGGCGTGAACACAGTTCTCAGCGAGATCGCTCAGGAGAACGAGAGAAAGAGCGATATGTTCGATCTTTCGTCGCTCATGTACGGCGACCAGCCGTCGGGCGGTCAGCAGCAGAAGGGCAGAATGACGATCCAGGAGCAGGCAGCAAAGACGAAGGCTACGGCGCGCGCACTCGAGGTCGAGAGCGACCCGATGACGGCAAAGGAGCTTCGTGAAAAGCTTGATCTCTGCTACCGTGAGCTTGCAACGCTCATCGCGGACGCAGACGTCATGTACGCTGAGTTCGACGCTCACACAAGGCACATTCTCATCGACGGCAACAACAAGGGTCACATCTTCTCGGAGAAGTACCTTGCCGAGAAGTCGGTCGAGAATTTCGCGAGAAACAACATCAAGGTCTACCTCCAGGAGTACAGGGCGAAGGATATCTTCAATATGCTCTTTGAGTACAGACGTCACGGTATACAGGAGCTCGTTCTTGACGAGACGGGTCATTGGATAATCATTCCGACAGACAGGATCTCCGAGATGCTTGACATCTACGAGAGAGATTTCGTAAAGATCCCGGTAATGAACCCTGAGCTTATGTTCAGCATGACAACGCTCTTCCAGAAGCTCCAGACGAAGTCGAACAACCCGAACAAGGAGCAGGAGATCAGGTCGCTTGAAAAGCGCATGATAAGAGAGTTCAGCACGGCAAGATATATTCTTCCGATGTACGGAAGCTCCCGCGACGACGTTCGCCCGATCACGATCGACAACCAGGGCGGCGGCAAGAAGGTACTCGTATTCAGCGACGAATTTGAGATGAAGCGCTTCTTCGGCGACAACACATCTATCGTAAAGGATTACGAGATCGTCAACTACCGCGAGATCCTGAGAAAGTACACCGTACCCGCGGACAGCGTCGTAGTTCTCAACGAAGGCTCGCTCAGATTTGAGTTCAACGAGCGCAACTGCGAGCACATCGCAAAGGTTCTCGACCAGTAATTCAGGTCAATATCAGCTCTGACATCTAACATTAAACATAGCGATCCCCCGGCATTGTGCCGGGGGATCATCGTTTCTCTGCAAAAAAGATCCCGAACGCATTACGCGCCGGGATCGTATTGCTTTTTGTAAATTATTTATGGTACGTCGTGACCTCGATCGACTCGATCTTGACGTCCTCAAGGGGCTTGTTGTTTGAGGGGTCTGTGTCAACAGCAGCGATCTTGTCTACTACGTCCAGACCGTCGTATACCTGAGCGAAAACGGTGTGACCGCGGTCTAGCGCGTTGAATGCGCCGTCAAGCGACGGGTTGCCGCCAACCTTTTTGTAAAGCGCCTTTACGTCGTCGCTCACAAGGTCGGTGTTGTAGAACGCCGTGTAGCTCGTCGAGTACATCGAGAGGAAGGCTTCAAGCTGACCCTGCGCCTGATAAGTGCAGATAGCCTCGTAAAGCGCGTTCCAGTTTTCCTCAAGCGACGCGAAGTCTGCCGACTTTGCCTGATTGATAAAGAACTGGCTGCCGTTAGTGTCGGGACCGCTGTTCGCCATTGCGACAGAACCTCTTATATTGAAGAGCTTATTTGAAAACTCGTCCTCGAACTTGCCGCCGCTGACGCTTTCACCGCCTGTGCCGTCGCCCTTCGGGTCGCCGCCCTGTATCATGAAGTCGTTGATAACTCTGTGGAAGGTCAGACCGTCGTAGTAGCCCTCCTTTGCGTGTGTGAGGAAGTTCTCGACCGTTGTGGGAGCAGCCTCGGGGAAGAATCTCATCGAGATGTCGCCAAGCGTCGTGTGCATAATGGCGATCTCTTCGCCCTCGTCGGGGGATTCAAGCTGGTAGCCTGCCTTGTGTTCCGTGTCGTCGAAGTAGTCGGCAACAAGACCGAGGTCTTTGAGGTCGTACTTCTCAACATCGCCGGAGGACGCAGCCGCAGAAGATGTGCTTCCCGAAGAGCCTGTGCTGCCCGTATCGCTGCCGCTGTCCTTTTCACAGCCTGCCATAGACGAGCAAACGAGGATCGCTGCCGCGAGAACGATAGCGGAATATCTTTTAAACATATTTCTTTTCTCCTTTACAAATCATTTTGCATTACTATTCTAAACTATTTTTATTATTTTTTCAATCGGCATTATGCACTTTTTTTCGATCTTGTTCAAATATTTTTCCGTCGGGGGATATATTTTCATTATATGGTAATAATTGGGGATAGCCGGCTTTGCCGTGCGGGTCATCGGCGGGAGATATGATCTTTTATGAAAAGTCAAATCACTGAAAAAGCCTGAATAAACGAGAATTAATGCGAATTAACGAGAATATGTGAGCTAATTTGAAATTACAGACAAATTTGACCTTTTTTGACTTTGACTTTCTCTGACTTTGCTGATATAATATAAACATAAGGTCAAAGAAAGTCAAAAGCAAAAATGATAAGAAGTTGGTGAGACAAATGCGTATGAGCGACCTGATAGCTCAGTATATCATGGATATGCTGGAGGAGGACGGCTCCGATGATTCGTCCGCTACGATAAAGCGTAACGAGCTTGCCGAAACGATAGGCTGCGTACCTTCGCAGATCAACTATGTGATAACGTCGCGGTTCACGCCGGAACAGGGCTATATAGTTGAAAGCAGGCGAGGGGGCGGCGGCTACATCAAGATCACAAGGATAAGCATGGATAAGCACACCGCGCTTATGCACCTTATGGATTCGATCGGCGACAGCATCGACGTGCGCTGTGCAACGGATATCGTGAAGGAGCTTTTGGTAAGGCAGTTGATCGACCTGCCCGCGGCGAAGCTTTTGACCGCCGCCGTGGCGGACAGACCGTATCAGTCGCTAAAGCCCGAGCAGCGCGACACGCTGAGGGCGGCGATCTTCAAAAATCTGCTGCTGACGATCGCGCAGTAGGGATCAACAGTAAGTAAATGAAAATCAGACAACACGCCGCTTTGCGGCGCAACAGAAAGGGAGAGACGATCATGTTGTGTCAAAAATGTAAAACAAGACAAGCAAATACACATATCAAGCAGGTCATAAACGGCGAGCTTACAGAAATGGATCTTTGTCAGGAGTGCGCGTCAAAGCTGGGCTATGACAACGCGTTCGGCGATTTCCTCGATATCGGTTCGATGATGAGCGGTTTTCTCGGAATGCCGATGCCTACGATATCCGCGCTTGCGCGGGAGGAAAAATGCCCCGGCTGCGGAGCGACCTTCTCGCAGATCACAAAAAGCGGCAGAGTCGGCTGCGCGAAATGCTACGACACATTTTACGACAGGCTGCTGCCGATGATAAAGCGTATCCACGGCAACACGGTCCACACAGGTAAACGTCTGCGCACGGCAAGGCTCGAAAGCGGAAAGACCGAGACCGCGCCCGTGCAGACCGAAAGCAAGGCTGAGAAAAAGCCCACCGAGCTTGAGCAGCTTTCGGAAAAGCTCGCGGCAGCGATAAAGTCGCAGGAGTTTGAGCAAGCGGCTCAGCTTCGCGATCGGATAAACGAGATAAAGGCAAGGGAGGCGCGCGATAATGGATAAAAAGTGGTATGAGAAAAACGGCGCGGAGGGTGACGTTGTAATAAGCACAAGAGTACGGCTTGCGAGAAACCTCGAAAAGTACCCCTTCCCGGCGCGCTGCTCAAACGAACTCAGACAGCAGATCGCCGAAAAGGTCAAGGACGCTGTACTTAATTCAAATTCAGTAATTTCGTCAAGATTTTCCGCTCTTGATGTGGATAATATAAGTATGGGCGAAAGGGTCTCGCTCGTTGAGCGTCACCTCGTCAGCCCGGAGTTCATCTCCGACAAGGGCGACAAAACGCTGCTCCTGCTCGACGACGAAAGCGTTTCGATCATGATAAACGAGGAGGATCACGTCAGATTACAGGTGATGTGCGAGGGCTTTGACCTCGACCGCGCCTACGAGCAGGCAAGCAGGATAGATACTCTGCTCGACGAGCGGCTGAAATTCGCGTTTTCAGATACGCTCGGTTATCTCACTCAATGCCCGACAAATCTCGGTACGGGTATGCGCGCATCGGTAATGCTGCATCTCCCCGCTCTGCACGACGCCAAGGCGATGAGAAAGATCACAGAGAACCTGTCAAAGCTCGGCATCACGGTGCGCGGCGCGTACGGCGAGGGCAGCGAGCCGACGGCGGCTTTCTATCAGCTTTCAAATCAGATCACGCTCGGCATCGGCGAGAAAACGGCTATCGAAAACTTGCGCAACATCACAAAGCAGCTTATTGCGCAGGAGCTCCAGTCGCGTCAGGCAATGGCAAAGCGCATCGAGGTCCAGGATAAGATCTACCGCGCCGAGGGTATACTCAAAAGCGCGCGCCTTATCGACGGCGGCGAAGCGCTCAAGCATCTGTCGCGCGTTCGCTTCGGCGTGACCACCGGGCTTATAAAGGACGTTTCGCTCGACACGATAAACAGACTTATCGTCGAGATACAGCCGGCGACGTTGATGAAGCAGACAGGAAAGCAGCTTGCTCCCGGCGAGAGAGACGCGGTAAGAGCAACGCTTATCCGAAATAATATCGGAGGTTAAATTATAGATATGAGTCTATGAAAGGAAGGTAGCTATATGTTTAAATTTCAGGGATTTTCGGAAAAGGCAAATAAAGCCATGAACCTCGGCATTGAGGACGCCGAGAGAATGAGCCACACATGGTTCGGCTCCGAGCATATCCTGCTCGGCATTTTAAAGGAAGGTACGAGCGCGGCCTGCCGCCTTCTTGAAGAAGCGGGTCTTGAGTATGACGACGCGCGTGAGGACGTCAAGGAGATGCTCGGCGAGGGCAATAACCCCGTGTCGATCACTCCGAGGGATTTTACTCCGCGCGCAAAAAGAACGCTTCAGGTCGCAAACGCAGAGCGCGCAGCTTTGAAAACAAGCTATATCGGCACGGAGCATCTTCTCCTTGCTTTGCTTGAGGACGACGACAGCTACGCCTGCGCCATCATGAAAAAGCACGGCATATCGGACAGATCACTCGCAGAGAGCATCGTCTCCGAAACGGGCGGCGAGAGCAGCGGCGACAGCGAGTGGAAGCAGAAAAACGGCGGCGCGCCGCAGCGCGGCAAGAAGTCCGCGACAAAAACGCTCGAGCAGTTCGGCAGAGATCTCACCGAGCTTGCGGGGCAGGGCAAGATCGACCCCGTTATCGGCAGAGAAAAGGAGATCGAACGCGTTATACAGATACTTTCGAGAAGAACGAAAAACAACCCCTGCCTGATCGGCGAGCCGGGCGTCGGCAAGACAGCCGTAGTGGAGGGGCTTGCTCTCAAGATCGCTCAGGACGAGGTGCCCGACCTGCTCAAGGGCAAGCGCATTTTCTCGCTCGACCTTACGGGCATGATCGCCGGAACGAAGTACAGGGGCGACTTCGAGGAGCGTATCAAAAACGCGATCGACGAGGTGAAGAACGCCGACAACATTATCCTCTTCATCGACGAGCTGCACACGATAGTCGGCGCGGGCGCGACAGAGGGCAGCGCAGACGCGGCAAATATCCTCAAGCCGAGCCTTGCGCGCGGCGATTTCCAGGTCATCGGCGCAACGACGCTCAACGAGTACAGAAAGTACATCGAAAAGGACGCGGCTCTTGAAAGACGTTTCCAGCCGGTAACGGTGGGCGAGCCTACGCAGGAGGAATCCGTAGAGATACTCAAGGGGCTGCGCGACAAGTACGAAGCGCACCACAGGGTAAAGATCACCGACGAAGCTATCAGCGCGGCAGTTTCGCTTTCGTCGCGCTACATCAACGACCGTTATCTTCCCGACAAGGCGATCGACCTTGTAGACGAGGCGGCGTCGAGAGTTCGTCTTAACGCGTACACCGCGCCCGACAGCGTAAAGGAGATCGAAAACGAGATCAAGGCGCAGGAGAGCGAGCTTGAAAGCGCAGTAAATTCACAGGAATTTGAACGCTGCGCAAGCATCAGAGACAAGATCAAAAAGCTCAAAAAGGAGCAGGAGGACGCTAAAAACGAGTGGAGAGAGAACAGCCGCAAAATAAGCGGCGAGGTGACAGCCGAGGACATCGCAAAGATCGTCTCGATGTGGACGGGCGTGCCGGTGGTACAGCTCACCGAGGAGGAAAGCGAGAGACTTCTCAACCTCGAAAAGACTCTCCACGAGCGCGTTATCGGTCAGAGCGAAGCCGTTTCAAGCGTTGCTCGCGCTATCAGAAGGGGGCGTGTCGGTCTTAAAGACCCGAAGCGTCCGATCGGCTCGTTCATCTTCCTCGGACCTACGGGCGTCGGCAAGACGGAGCTTACAAAGGCTCTCGCACAGACGATGTTCGGCAAAGAGGACGCGATGATAAGGCTCGATATGTCTGAGTACATGGAAAAGCACACCGTCGCTAAGCTCATCGGTTCACCTCCGGGATATGTAGGCTACGACGAGGGCGGTCAGCTCACCGAAAAGGTTCGCAGAAAGCCGTATTCGGTAATTCTTTTCGACGAGATCGAAAAGGCGCACCCCGACGTGTTCAATATGCTGCTCCAGATTCTTGACGACGGCAGACTTACCGATTCCCAGGGCAGAACGGTCGATTTCAAAAACACCGTTATCGTCATGACGTCGAACGTCGGCGCGTCGCTCATCACAAAAACGAGCGGCGGCAAGAAGATGGGCTTCATCAACCAGGACGAGGACGCCGACAACAAGAATATCAAGGAGATCGTGCTCGCGGAGCTGAAGAAGGTTTTCAAGCCGGAGTTCCTGAACCGTGTCGATGACATCGTTGTGTTCAGCAAGCTCACCCACGACGAGATAAAGCAGATCGCCGGAAATATGCTCAAAACGCTTTCAGAGAGACTTTCCGCAATGGATATCACCGTGACGTTCACGGACGCCGCAAAGGATAAGCTCGCTGACGAGGGCTTTGACGACACCTACGGCGCAAGACCGCTTCGCCGCACGATACAGACAAAGATCGAGGACGTTATCAGCGAGAAGATACTCGACGGCTCGATCAAAAAGGGCGACAGCGTGATCTGCGACTTCAAGGACGGCGAGTTCGTTTATCTGAACGAAAAGACCGCAAACACCGCCGCGAATTAATGGCTGACGAAGAGTTTTATTGATTTCCTTTCCACATATACCCGCGCCGCGTTAGAGATATCCAATGCGGCGCGGCTTTTTGTTTTGACCGTGTTTTTTAAAAATCAAAAATTTTTTTCAAAATAAAAAAGGTATTTTGCGATTTTTGGCGTATATATTAATATAAACATCAACAAGGAGGAAAATATGCCATTACCCGATCATTTTTTGCGGGAGCTTCACGACAGGAACGACATCGTGTCGGTCGTGTCGGGCTATGTGCAGCTAAGGCAGCGCGGAAAAACACATATCGGACTGTGTCCGTTCCACGGCGAAAAAACGCCGTCGTTTACTGTCTACCCCGAAACAGATTCGTTTTACTGCTTCGGCTGCGGTGTGGGCGGCGACGTGATAACCTTCATGAAAAAAATGGAGAACCTCGATTATATCGACGCCGTAAAGCTGCTTGCACAGCGTTCGGGGCTGAGTATGCCGGAGCTTCAGCATGACAGAAATTCCGAGACCCACGAGCTGCGTCTCAGGATACTCGAAGCAAACCGCGAAGCCGCGCGATTTTTCCACTCCGCGCTTTATTCGGACGACGGCAGAGAGGGACTTGCTTATCTGCGCGAAAAGCGATCGCTCGGAGACGTGACTATCCGCGCCTTCGGTCTCGGCTTTGCGCCCGACAGACGTTCTGCGCTTACCGATCACCTCGTGAAGAAGGGCTTTCGCCCGTCGGAGCTTATCCAGGCGAACCTGACGTTTCAGGACAGCCGCGGCGGCTATATCGACCGTTTCCGTAACAGAACGATGTTCCCGATAATCGACGTCCGGGGCAACGTTATCGCGTTCGGCGGCAGGATAATGACCGACGAAAAGCCGAAATACCTCAATACGTCCGACACGCTCGCCTACAAAAAGACGAACAACCTCTACGCCCTCAACCGCGCGAAAAACTCAAAGGCGGACAGGTTCATACTCTGCGAGGGCTACATGGACGTCATCGCGCTTTATCAGGCGGGCTTTGACAACGTGGTCGGCGGCTTGGGTACCGCGCTGACGGAGGAGCAGGTAAAGCTCATCGGCAGATACCGCCGCACGGTCGTGCTTTGCTACGACGCCGACGAAGCCGG
Organism: uncultured Eubacteriales bacterium; assembly: GCA_900313125.1. Lineage (GTDB taxonomy): Bacteria > Bacillota > Clostridia > Oscillospirales > Acutalibacteraceae > RUG592. The sequence continues at coordinate 10,227 of OMPZ01000076.1, forward strand.
GCAGAAGGCAGCTTTGAAGGCAATGAAGATGTTCGACGCGCAGGGCGTGAACACGTTCGTGCTGAAGGTGCCAGACGGAAAAGACCCCGACGAGTACATAAAGCGTCACGGAGAAAACGGCTATATCAGATTCAAGAACCTCGTCGATACGGCGAAAAACGAGGTGGATTACGTTTACGATACGCTGAAGGGCAAGTACAATACACAGACCGTTGAGGGCAAAATGCAGGCGGTGAACGAAGCGGCTCATTTTCTCGCGGAGCTTTCAAATCCCGTCAAGCGCGATATCTACGCCGGAAAGATCAGCGAGGATATGAACGTCAAGCGCGAATCTATCGACATGGTAATCAATTCCGACCTCGCGGCGATGGACAAGCGCGAAGCTGCAAACGAACAGCGCAGGCAGCGCGAGATAATAACGGGACCCTCTCAGACGTTCAGAACGCCCGTTGAGATGAAGGCGAAAAGCGTCAGGGCGGCTAAGGCGGAGGAAGCCTTGGTGGCGTGCCTGATAGCGCACCCCGAGCTTGTGTCGTCTGTCAGCGAAAAGCTGACGCCGGACGATCTCACGATGCCGCTTACGCGCAGAGTATACGCGCTGGTTTTGTCACGGGTGCAGCAGGGGCTGAGCGCGGAGCTTGGCGATATCTCGGGCGAGTTCACCGACGACGAAAACACGCAGATAGCGCGTATGCTCGCGCGGCTGGGGGAGCTCTCGTCACTCAGCGCGAGCGCGGCGATATGCAGCGATTACGCCGACGCTATAATATCGGAATCGCGTTTGAAAACAGCGGAGGAGATCGTACAAGCCTCCACAAGCGACGAAGAGATAATGCGCGCGCTCGAAGAGGAAGCAGCTCTCTTAAAAAGAAAGAAAAATAAAAACAACTAACGCGGTGACCTCCGCTTGAAAAGAAAGGAAATCAAACTATGTCTGTATCAACTACCCCCGATAAGAAAACAATATTGAAGGAGCTTACCGAAAAGGGCAAGCTCAAGGGAAATCTTTCCAACAAAGAGATACTTGACGCTATGGGCGAGATCGACTTCGACCCGGAACAGCTTGAAAAATTCTACGACTCGCTCGAAGCGGCAGGCGTAGATATCATCGACGATTTCGACGACAATCAGTTTGAAAACATAGAGCACGAGCTTGCGGCAAGCGGCGAGACGACCGCGTTCGACTCGGGCGACGGCGCGATCGCTATCGACGACCCGGTAAAGGTTTACCTCAAAGAGATCGGCAAGGTGCCGCTGCTCACCTCCGAGGAGGAGATCGACCTCGCGATAAGGATAAAGGAGGGCGATTCCGCGGCGAAAAAACGTCTTTCCGAAGCAAACCTTCGACTCGTTGTCAGTATCGCAAAGCGCTATCTCGGCAGAGGTATGCAGTTCCTCGATCTTATCCAGGAGGGCAACCTCGGTCTTATCAAGGCTGTTGAGAAATTCGACTACACTAAGGGCTTCAAGTTCTCGACCTACGCTACATGGTGGATCCGTCAGGCTATCACAAGGGCGATCGCAGACCAGGCGAGGACGATCAGAATACCCGTCCACATGGTCGAGACTATCAACAAGGTAAAGAAGGTATCGTCGCAGCTTCTGCACATCAACGGTCACGAGCCGAGCGCGGAGGAGATAGCCGAGGAGCTTGATATGCCCGTTGACAAGGTGCGCGACATCATGAGAGTGGCTCAGGAGCCGGTATCGCTTGAAACGCCGATCGGCGAGGAGGAGGATTCTCACCTCGGAGACTTTATCCCCGACGACGACGCGCCCGCCCCGGCAGACGCCGCAAGCCACACCATGCTCAAGGAGCAGCTTGCCGAGGTGCTCGACACGCTCACCCCGAGAGAAGAGAAGGTGCTAATCCTTCGCTTCGGACTTGAGGACGGACGTTCAAGAACGCTCGAAGAGGTAGGCAGAGAGTTCCGAGTTACGCGTGAGCGTATCCGCCAGATCGAGGCAAAGGCTCTGCGCAAGCTCCGCCACCCCACACGCAGCAAAAGACTCAAGGATTTTCTTGATTAATATTTTCAATAAGCGTGGTGTTCAACCGTGAAAACATACTCCGAAGTCGAAAAAATGCTCGACAAGATAGTTGACGATACGCCGTGGCAGCTTTACAGGGAGCTTTCGGGCGGAGTTATCCTTTCGGAACAGGCGAAGCTCCACCCCGGCAGCCTGCCGGGCAAGCCGCTGTACATACTGGGCGAATACCACTTCGACACGACAGGTCGTTATATCGTGATATATTACGGCTCGTTCAACATGGTCTACGGCTATCTGCCCGACGGCGAGTTTTACGAAAAGCTGCGCCATACCTTCGCCCACGAGCTGCGCCACCACATGGAGCGGCTGTCGGGTGTGAACGATCTTGACCGCTTCGATAACGAGCGTTTGGGCAGGTATATCAGCGGTGTCGATATAGCTGAATTTCACGAACCGCCGATAGGATAATGTTGTTTGATTTGATGTTTTTTTCTAATATTTGAAACGTATATTGACATTTGGCGAATTTTGTATTATTATTTTTAGTGAAGATCTATCCGGTAAGCGCGGTAATTGCCGTGCTTACCCGATTTTTCTGTATATATGCGATTTATGGGAAAAGGGATCGTTTAAAGTTTTGAAAGAAAAGAATTTCGTTTGGGAAGGTTTTGAAGATAGGCGGAACATTGCCGTGAAGGGTCACGGCAGTCGGCAATCTTTAGTAATGGGCAAACCGCAGGTTTGAAAAATGCCCGTATCGCTGCTATATGCGGAGGCAGCGCATCTGATTGGAGTGTACCATATTGGATAAATTTGTAATAAACGGCGGTCACAAGCTGTACGGCACGGTGAACATCAGCGGCGCGAAAAACGCAGCCGTTGCGATAATCCCTGCCGTCGTACTCTGCGACGAGCCGTGTATCATAGAAAATCTGCCGAAAATACGCGACGTGTCCGTTATCCTTGAGATACTCAAAAACATGGGCGCGAAAGTTACGCGTATAGGCGGCGACAGCTCACGCGTTAAGATAGACCCCCGCGGCATTAAAAGCTACAGGGTAACGTGTGAAAGGCTCGTCGGCGACATGAGAGCGTCGTACTACCTTCTCGGCGCGCTTCTCGGCAAGTTCGGCAGCGCTGTAGTTCCGGCTTCCGGCGGCTGCAGCTTTTGCGACAGACCTATCGACCTTCATATCAAGGCGTTCCGTTCTCTCGGCGCGAAGTGCGAGCTTCTGCCCGACAGAGTGGAGCTTTCAAGCGAAAAGCTCATGGGTCACAATATAGATTTTGACGTCGTGTCGGTAGGCGCGACGATGAACGCCATGCTCGCGGCTGTAAGAGTGCCCGGCAGAACGGTCATCGCAAGAGCCGCCAAAGAGCCGCACATCGTTGACCTTGCGAATTTCCTCAATTCAATGGGCGCGAACGTAAAGGGCGCGGGCACGGACGTTATAAAGATAAAGGGCGTTGAAAAGCTTCACGGCTGCACATATTCCATTATCCCCGACCAGATCGAAGCCGGCACTTATATGGCGGCTGTCGCTGCGGCAGGCGGTGACGTTACGATCACCGGCGTTATCCCCGAGCACCTTGAGTCGATCACTACAAAGCTCAGAGATACAGGCACGACCGTTGAGGAATTTGACGAAGCCGTTCGCGTGATCCGCGAGGGTCCCCTTTATAGCTGCAACGTAAAAACAATGCCGCACCCCGGCTTCCCGACCGATATGCAGCCGCAGTTCGTGGCGCTGCTTTCGTCGGCACAGGGCAAGAGCCGCGTTATGGAGTGCGTGTGGGAGACGCGTTTCTCCTACGTTCCGCAGCTTCGTAAGATGGGCGCTGATATTATCGAAAACGGCAACACAGCGCACGTTGACGGCACGACGGGTCTGCACGGCGCAAAGGTGCGCGCGCTTGATCTTCGCGCAGGCGCTGCGATGATCGTTGCGGGTCTTGCTGCAAAGGGCGTGACGGAGATCTCCGATATCCGCTACATCGAGCGCGGCTACGAAGAGATCATTGAAAAGCTCACGGCTCTCGGCGCGGATATTCGCCGAGTAACGTATGTCGAGTCTAATGAGGACGTTGATCTCTGATCTCGGTATTTCATTATAAAGAAATAATATTGAAATTTTCCGGCGTGTGCCGGTGTCGCGGTCGGAACGGTGCGCCGTCTCCGACCGCTGTGTTTTATGAAAGAAAGGAAACGATCGTATGGCAAAGGTAGTACCGCTTTTCAGCGGCAGCTCCGGCAACAGCTACTATGTGGGCAGCGCAGGCAGCGGCATTCTTATCGACGCGGGCAGGAGCGCAAAGCAGATCACTAAGGCTCTCGACGACAACGGGATCGACATCAAGACCATCGAGGCGATCTTCGTAACTCACGAGCACTCCGACCATGTAAAGGGGCTGCGCGTGTTTGCAAACAGGCACGATATCCCTGTTTTTATGAGCGAGGGCACGTTAAACGCGCTGACCGACGGCGGCTATATCGACGGCAAAACACGCTGCCATGTGATACAAAGCGGCGGCGTTGACCTTTCGACGATGCACGTCGATCGTTTCCCGATATCTCACGACTGCGCGGAGGGGATAGGCTTTCGCGTCGATATGGGCGATAGGAAATACGCGCTCGCGACCGATCTCGGCTACATTTCTGACGAGGTGGAAAAGTCGCTGCTCGGCTGCGACGTCGTAACGATAGAGTCGAACCACGACGTGAATATGCTCAAAATGGGACCTTACCCGTACATACTCAAGCGCAGGATAATGTCCGACAAGGGGCATCTCTCGAATCTTACCTGCTCGGAGTTTTTACCGAGGCTCGTTCGCAGCGGCACGAAACGGTTTATCCTCGCACACCTCAGCCGCGAGAACAATATGCCCGAGATAGCGTACCGCGAATCGTTAAACGAGCTGAACGCAAACGACATGGAGCTTATGTGCGACTTTACGCTTTCGGTCGCTCCCGTTGAGACGGACGGCAGCTCGGTGGTGTTCTGATATGCTGAGGGTAAACGTAATATGTGTGGGCAAGCTGAAGGAAAAATATCTGAAGGACGCCGTCGCTGAGTATTCAAAGCGGCTCGGCGCGTTCTGCAAGTTTTCCGTGATCGAGCTTGACGAGGAAAAAACGAACGACGACCCGAACGAAGCGGGAATCGCGAATATACTTGCCGCGGAGGGCAGGCGGATACTCTCAAAGATAGACCGCTCCGACCTCGTGATAGCAATGTGCATCGAGGGTAAGCAGCTCAGCTCGGAAAAGCTTGCGCGCTACATCTCCGATGCGGGCGTAAACGGCGTGAGCACGATAGACCTTGTGATAGGCGGAAGCTGGGGACTATCGGAAGAGGTGAAAAGCCGCGCGAAGCTAAGGCTTTCGATGTCTGAAATGACGTTCCCTCACCAGCTCGCGAGGGTCATGCTCTGCGAACAGCTCTACCGCGCGTTTTCTATCAACGCCGGTACAAAGTATCATAAATAAGAAAACCGTGGATAAGTGAAAGTTCTTATCCACGGTTTTCTTAATGTTACCAAGCCTGCTGAGCCTTCTTTTTCGCTATGCGAATGTCGTCGCCGATGAACGGCAGGTGCTCGTTTTCACCGATGATCCTTGAAACAAGGCGGTCGGAGTAGCTGCTCTTCATTTCGGGAATGGTAAGATTTGTGCTTATGATAGTCGGCTTTTCACGGGCAAGCCGCGCGTTGAGAAGATTGTACGCTGCCGATTTTGTAAAGCTGTTCGGAAACTCCGTGCCGAGGTCGTCGATGATGAGAAGGTCGCACTGCTCAAAGCGTTCAAGCACCGTATGGTCGGTGTTGAAGTAGGAGTTTTCAGCCTTCAAAGCAGTAAGAATATCGGGCGCGGAGCCGTAGATAACGCCAAAGCCGCGGTCGATGACCCTGCCCGCAATGGCGAGCGACAGGTGAGTTTTTCCGAGACCCGTGCCGCCCTCCATAAGTATTGATGGGCTTGACTTCGAGAAATGCTCGGCGTAATCTCTGCAAAACGCGAGTATCTTTTCCATGCGCTTGCGCGGATTTTTGCCGTTTGCGTCGGGTCGGTCGGGATACCAGTCGAGACTGAAGTTTTCAAAGCGCGATCTCTCAAGCGACAGCGGAGACTTTTCGTTGAACTCGTTGTACGCCGTGTCGCGCAGCAGCTTTTTCATGCAGTCGCACATGATGCCGTCCTTGTAGCCCTTGTCGCGGCATACGCCGCAGATGTATCGCTCCTCAAGGTCCTCGGGCAGCCACCCGCGCGACGCGAGGACGTTTCTCAGCTCCGACTGTATCTTGAGGTTTTCGTCGCGCAGCTTTGTCAGCGCGGCTTTTGTGTCGCCGCCCGCAAACACCGCTCTTGCGGCTGCAACGCCTGTGTGTGTGAGCTGCTGTTCAAGCTCCCTTGCGCGCGGCAGCTCGGTGTATATCTTACGGCGGCGTTCCTCTGCGTCGGTAAACGCTTTCTGACGGCGGAGGTTGAGCTCCTCCTGCGCTTTTTCGTAGATCTCTTTTCCGTAGCCCATGTGTCAGTCTCCCTTAATCGTTGAATCGGCTGAGGCTGCTCAGCTCGTCAATGTCAAACGACGATCTTCGTTTTGTGTCTGCTTTCGAGCCGGGGCCTTGTCCGCCTGCCGAGCCGTTCGAGCCTGTGCGGCGGTTCGCCCTTGCCTGTTCTACTGTTTTTATGCCCGCGTCGTACCAGTTGCTGAGGATAGTGTTTACATATTTCGGAATGTACTTGCCCTTGCTGTTTACGCAGATGTCGTACGCTTCCTTGATAAGCTCGTGGTTGAATTTCCACACGTTTATCCAGCGGTTGTACATCTCGCCCTCGGCGTCGCTCGCCTTGCGAAATTCCAGCCCGAGCAGCGACTGTACCGTGTGGTAGGCGTTCTTCGTGTCCTCAAGCTGACGGATCTTTTCGTCGGCGCGCTCCACCGTGGTTATGCCCTCGCGCGCCCATGCCGCGCCCATCGTCTCGATCTGTCTCATGCCCTTATTGTTTGAAACGCCGTAGGTCAGCAGCATGAGTATGACGGTGCTGGGCAGCCCTTCGTTGTCGTGCAGCATGATGATACCCGCGTTTTCGTTCGGCGAAACGGGTCGGGCAAAGATGAATTGCGCCTCGTTCAAAAGCGACTCGATCTCCTTGTCCTCGCTGATGCGTTTCGCTATGTAGATCGGGTCGGGGCGCAGCGGACGTGCGGCGACCGTCTCGGATGGCTTTTCCGGCTCGCGCTTAGGCGGCTCCGATACAGGCGCAGCGGATTTTTCGACCGCAGCTTCGGCGGCGGTCGCTTGCTGTACGACCTGCGTGCCTGCGGCAGTATGCGCGGCAGTCTCCTTTGGCGCGGGGGCGGCGGACTTTTTCTCCGCTGCCGGAGATATCACGCCCTCCCTGACCGCGATCACGCCGAACGACGACCAGAACTCTATGCAGTCCTTTACGTCGAACGCGTCCATGTTGAGCGCGGCGGCGATATCCTCGGCGGAAAACTCCTTTCCGCTGTTCCTGAGGATATAGAGCAGCACCTTGAGCTGCGCCGAGCCGGCAATTTTTAAGTATTTATCCACAACGTCTGTCGGCACGGCAAAGATGCTGCCCCAACAGCCGAGATCAACTGTATAATTCATAAAATAAATAACTCCCCGATGTTTTGTAAAGGCAGTACCGCACAAAAGCCTGACGGACCGATCCGCAGTAATGTTTTTGTCATAGAACATTCTATAAATGGAAAGGAGGGTTCGGTAATATATCTGTGCGGTATCGCCTTAAAAGCTATTATACCACAAACCGAGGAAAAGTTAAACAGGTTTGTGAAAGTAATATTTTAAATTTTCTTCGCATAGAATTATATTGCAAAAGCTGACGGCGTATGCCGCAAGATAATAAAAGCAGCGTCGAGAAATAAAAGGGAGTGCTTATATGAGGGCGAGCGAAAGAATATGCAGGGCGACCGTGGTGGGATTTGCCGTGCTGATGTCGGTTTTCGGCACGGTGTGTACGGCTGCAAGGCTTTCGGCTGTTGACAGCGGCGGTAGCGCGTTTACGGCGGCTGGGCTTGCGATGCCAAAGACCGACGGCGCGACCGATTTTGACAGAATAAAGCCGGAAAGCCCGGACAGCGAAAGCGACATTGATACGGA
>OMPZ01000109.1 GCA_900313125.1 uncultured Eubacteriales bacterium
CCGTCGGGGTTTTGGGTCTGCCATTTCCACATATCGCGGCACATATCTTCGAGGGTGAGCTGAACGCTCCAGCCGAAAAGCTCCTTTGCCTTCTGCGCGTCGGCAAAGTATGCCGGAAGATCGCCGGGGCGGCGCGGCTTGATCTCGTACGGTACAGGGATATCGTTCACCCTGCTGAATGTGTTCACTACCTCAAGTACGCTGTGACCTCTGCCCGAGCCGAGGTTGACAGCCTCCGAGCCCTTGTGCGCCGCCGCGTATTCAAGCGCCGCAACGTGACCCTTCGCAAGGTCTACAACGTGAATGTAGTCGCGCACGCCCGTTCCGTCAGGCGTGGGGTAGTCGTCGCCGAAAACGCCGAGCTTTGGCAGCTTGCCGCCTGCGACCTTCGCAACGTAAGGGAACAGATTGTTCGGAATGCCCGCCGGGTCCTCGCCGATAAGTCCGCTTGAGTGCGCGCCGATCGGGTTGAAATACCTCAGCAGTACTACAGACAGCTCGCTGTCCGCGTTTGCAGCGTCGCGCAGTATCTGCTCGCTCATCAGCTTCGTCCAGCCGTAAGGGTTCGTGCAGGTAGATATCGGCATATCCTCCTTGTACGGCGAGGGATTGTTTTCGCCGTATACAGTCGCCGACGAGCTGAATACGATGTTCTTAACGCCGCACTCGTTCATCGCTTCAAGCAGCGTGATAGTCGAGTCGAGGTTGTTCCTGTAATACATTACCGGCTTTGCACATGACTCGCCTACAGCTTTGTAGCCCGCGAAGTGCACGACCGCGTCGATCTTCTGCTCCGTGAATATCTTCACAAGCGCCGACTTGTCGCAAACATCTGCCTCGTAAAACTTTACGTCCTTCCCGGTTATCCTTTTGATGCGGTTGAGGACCTCGGGCTTGCTGTTCGAGAAATTATCAACTATAACAGCCTCGTGTCCGCTTTCCAGCAGCTCAACGCAGGTGTGTGAGCCGATAAAGCCTGCTCCGCCCGTGAGTAATACCTTCATTTTACTCTTCCTTTCATTATTAAAATATAAAATAATTATTCGCCGTCGATCCCGCTCACAAGCGTTCTCGCCATGCTGATTATTTCTTCGTAATTGTAGGTGCGCTTGATGTCGTCGATCGTTTTGTCGGAAAATTCGCTGCACGTTCCGCCGCAGTAGTTCTTTATTATCGTGTAGGGCGACGTGAAATTCTCGGGGTCGCCGCAAAGCCTGCTCTCCCAGTTCGATCTCAGACCGCTGCCGCTTATAATGCTGCAAAGCGCTGCGCCTGCGTACTCGTTGCCCTGCACGTCGAGAAATTCCTCGATATTGCTGTTGTAACGTCCGGTACACAGATAATAGTACGCGCTGTAGAACGTGATAGCGTCCGACTTTTCTTTGTTGAAATATGTAATGTCATGATCGATCTTGTCGCTTATATTATAGAAAGCGTACTGCGGACAGCCGTATTTCAGCTCGATCTGCTCGCGTTTATCGGCAAATTCGGGGTACTTTTCCGACTGGTACTCGCGCACTACGACAAATTCAGCGATAAGCTCGTTCAGCTCCTCCGTTGTGCGCGCCGAAAGCATATCGTCGATGATCCTGTACTGCAAGCCGAACAGCGCGACGTTTTCCTCGTCAATGTCAAAATGAATGTTCTCGTCAATTGTCGGCACGTCAACGCTCTCGACCGAATCAGCGAAGGTGTTTTTTATGTAGCTTTCCTCAAGCGAGCCGCTGCCGTTATATTTAACGTTTTGAGCGTCAAAGACCGACGCGAAAACGCGCTTGCCCTCGACCTCAGTAAACTCGCCCTCCTCCATTTTCGCAAGAGAGAACGTGAACGGCGTCAGATATGCAAAGCGGTAAACGGGAATGTCGCTGTAATCATCGGGCATTTCTATCCGCTGTGCAAAAATGCTCTTCGGCGCGGTCATGTTCACGGCGTAGGTGTAGCCCTTGAGCATACCATACCTTCTTGTGATAACGCACGCCTCGTCTCTGAGATTGTAGCTTGAGTTCCAAACGTCCTCGCAGCCGTACTTGTCGTCGAAGAGTGCCGTCATCTCGCAAAGCTCCTCGATCGCGGAGCGGTCTGTCTCGTTGAGCGACTCGAAGTCCGCCGAGACGAGCTTGTTTGTCATCAGGTCGGCGCAAGCGGCTATCAGCAGCACACCGAAAACGATAAGCAAAACATTTAGTATTCTTTTAATAGCGTTCATTGCGCCGTCCTCCTTGTTATACAAATATATAATACTCCATTGACCAAGGATTTTCAAGTGTATAATTGCTGTATCCGCGCGTTACCTCTCCGCCTTCTCACAGAATTTTAAAAAAACCGAGAGTTTAGCCGTTCGGCTTCGTCTAACAAACGAGAGAGTTATTCGTAACACAACGATTTACAATTATACAAACAACGGGCAGATACCGTATACACAATATCTGCCCTTCATGCGGGATAACACTCCGCCGTCAGATCCTCGACATGATGATCTCGACCATTTCGCCGACATCCTTCATCGTGGAAACCTCGCCCATTCTGAACTTAATGCCAAACTCCTTTTCAACAGCGGCAATAAGATTGATGTGCTCAAGGCTGTCCCAATCGTCGATATCGTCAGCCGTTGTCAGATCGTCCACCTCGATAGTATCGTCATCGAAAACATCTCTGAAAACGTCGTTGAGTCTCTCGTAGATCTCGTCCTCGCTCATATTCTCAGCTCCTTTCGCTTTATGTTGTAATGCGTCGTCACGCAGTTTTACAGATTTTCGTTGCCGTGAATGTTGATGACATGGCACTTTTGCTCGTAGCCGTCAACACTAAGCTGCCAAACGGTATTGCCCTGCTCGTCCTCGCTTATTTTGTCAAAGCCGAACGTGCCGTAAAGCTCCTTGACCATCTTGTTTTTCGCTGTCGGGTAATAGTAGCCCTTGATCGTCTTGATGCCCTGCTCGCGGCATTTTTCGACGAGCGTGTCGAGCATCGCAAACTCCATGTCGCGCTTGAGAACGCGGCAGCTCATGAGCCAAAGCTCCATGTTGAGCGTGTCGCCGTCCTTTTTGCCGATAACGACCGATACAACGCCATTGTCGCCGAACTTGTCCGTAAGCTTGCCGTAAAGACGGATATAGTCATCGCTTGCAAAGACCTCTTCCATTTCCGCTGTGGTGTATCGCTTCGTCGTTACGTTGAACTGATTCGATTTATTGGAAAGCTGAGTGATGCGCTGTATATACATCGGGATAAAATCGTCGATAACAGCGTCCATTTCAAGGCTCAGCAGATAATCGGAGTAATTTTCAAAAGCCGCCTGCTGCGCCGCGCGCTCGGCATTGGCTTTGTACATATCGTTTCGCTTTAAGTCGTCGTCGGAAAACGTCGTGATCTCAAAGAAGCCGCTGCGGTCAAGCGTTCTGATATAATTCTCAACGCCGTCCATCACAGGCGCGCACACGCCGGGAAGCTGTGAGCTTACGATCGCGCGCTCGGCAGGGTTGTCGTCAACGAAAACGATCGACTCGGGCAGGATATTGAGCTGAGACGCCGTCTCGCTGATATTTCTGTCCTTGTTCTCCCAGTTCGCCTTTATTATGATGAAATCATCGGGGCGAAGAACGCCCTCGGGGTGATTCAGTCCGGCGATCGCGTTTTCCTCGTCGTTTTTCGAGCAGACAGTCAGCATAACGCCGAGCTTGCTCTGCGCCTTCAGATACGACTGGAACTCGTAGTAGCTCTGCGCAACGCCCGTCTCCTGACCGATCTGAATGTGTTCGACGCCGTCGTCGCCTACAACGCCGCCCCACAGCGTGTTGTCAAGGTCAAGTGCGAAAGCCTTTTTGTTTTTGCCGAAAACGGACTTCACGATATTCGCTGTGTTGAACGCAAACTCCGGAATCGCGTCAAAGCACATAGCGTACTTGTACATATTCCAGAAGCTCGGGTCCGACCACTCCTTCAAGCCGTAGCTTGCGGAGATGAAATTTATGTCGTTGATATAAAAATTCGGCGTTGTGTCGGCGTAGTCGTAGAATTTCTCGTTAAGGCGCGAGATAAAACGCTCTCTGCCGCGATAGTCGGAGCTGTCCTTGTTGCCCATGAGCCTGAAAAGCGGCATCTCAAAGTTGTTCTGAATGATCGGGCAGTGAAAACGCTCGCTCACCGCCTGCCACATATTTTTGAAACGCTCAAATTCGGCGTTCAGGAGAGCGTTCACCGTGTCTCTTGTATCGGAGATCTGCGGATAAGCGGAAATGTTGCGGTTTGTCGTGTGGATAAACACGACGTCCGGCTCAAATCCCGCAAGCTCCTCGCCGGGGAACATCGCGTCCTGCCAGTACTGAGCGTACTCCGACTGATAGAACGTCGGCTCGATGCCGTTATTTAAAAGGAAAAGCTCCATGATCGACACAATGTCGTTCGTGGTGGAGCCGCCGAGAACGGCGATCTTCTTCTTCACCCTCGCGCTGCCGTCGGCAAGCAGGGTCTTTCTGATCGACCTGCGCTTTTTCATTATATATGCAGAGTCAAACGGATACTCAAGTTCAATCATTGTCTATGCCTCTCAAATATTCATACATATTCCGCGGTCTTTACGATCGCGGAATATCAGTATTAGTTACCATTCGTTGTAGCCGGCGTCGTCACCGTAAGTTTCGCCGCCCGTCTCGTCGGAGTAATAATCGTTTTCGCCGTAGGTCTCGCCTTCGTTTTCTGTCGGCTGCTCTTCGACCGGCTCGGAGCTTTCTTCGTCCTGCGAGCTTTCCTCGGTCGGTGTGGATTCCTCATGCTCTGCCGACGCGTCGCCGATACCGCCCGTAATACCCGAGGTTCTCAGACCCTCGAGGTAATCAGCGTTCGTACCCACTGCCGAATAAGAGCAGCAGGTGAACAGCAGGTCGGTGATGTTCATTTCTTTTGCGAAGTCAACGAGATTTCTCTCGAAATATCTCATATCAACAACGTATATTTCCTCGAACGAGCCTGTGAGGAACGGTACGAACGCGTCGCCGTAGCTGTCCTTGACTATAAGGCAGCGTCTGCCGTTCTTAACGTTTGTGGAGATCTTTACGCTGTAGGCGTCGCCGCAGATAAAGGTGCTGTAATACTCGCTCGATATCTGAATGTCGGCAAACATATCGCCCTCATAAACGTAGTTGAATGCGTAGTCGTAATACTCCGTTTTGTAGTCCTGCTTTTTCGGCACGAAGTAGATGAAATCCTCCGGGTCGTTGAGCAGATCGGCGTTATTGCCCGAGAAGGTATACAGAGTGCCGACGTAATCGGGCTTTGTCAGTCTCGTGTACTGCGAGATATCGAGGAACGAAACGCCTGCGTTGTCGGCAAATTCCTTTGCTGCGTAGTACGCGCCCAGCGACATCCAATGGTGGTCGGTACGCGTGTAGATAGTCTCCTTCTTGTGAGAAAGCAGCGTCTGGCAGACATTGATACCCTTTACGTTCTGCAGCTTTGAGTTGATATCTATAATATCGTCCTCCTGGCTTGCGTTGTAGTCGCTGAAATTCTCCGGCGTATAGAACTCGCTCGCCGTGGGCGCTACTAGAGAATACACTCTGACGCCCGGCAGGTCGTCGGCAAAATTATTGAGCGCGACTGCGTAGGTGTCGCCCGAACCGCCGCCGTACATCGACATTGCGCGGTAGTGACCGTCCTGATATACAACGATAACGCCGTTTGCGTATACACCCTCGGCGATCTCCTCACCCTTCTGCTGCTTTTGCGCGTCGGTATCGGAGTCCTTTTTCTTCTTATCCTTATCGGTATCGGAGCCGTTTGCGATGCTGTCGCCGTACTTGCCGCCCGTGCTGCTGCTTTCGGCAGAAGCGGTCTTTGATGAAGTCGTTTTATCCTCGTCCTTCGGCTTGGGGTTTACGACCTCCATAGTACCCGAGACCTGAACGTCGTTGTACTTGATGCCGAACAAGCCGCTAAAGCGGCTTGCCGCCTGCTTTAGCGAATCGCGGAAGGGTACGGTGTCGTCGAAATAATTCGCGACGTCGGCGGTGTATTTGCCGCTCCAGTAATCCTCCCAGCTAAACTCGGGCATGGTCGCGAGATTGCGCTTCTCTATATTCGATACCGTAGACCTCGGCAAAACAACGGCGCAGATAAGCAGCACCAGGTATGCCGGTATGATAGCCGCGAGAGACGCGAGTCTCGCCCAGAAACGGCGGTCGCTCTTTTGGCGGTTGACATTGTATAATTCCTTCTCGGCAAAGCTCATTTCGCGCGTAGAAGAAGCTGTGCCGCGGCGCGGAGTGTCCTTTACAGCGGTAAATACGGCTGTTTTCTCCTTCTCGGAGTATGAGCTTTTTACAGCTTCGCTCTCCCTCACGTTTGTCTCGCGCTTTTGAGTATCATTATTCACGCTGCTTTTCTTGCGCTTTCTCTTTTTTTCGCCGTCTGAGCGCCGAGCGTTATTTTTTATATTCTCGTCCATAGTAGCTCTCCTTTCGTTCGAGGTGCCGTTTCATCAGAATCTGAAATAAAGGAACGGATTGCTCGTCGCGTCAACAAGCAGCAGCGAGCTGATAACAAGCAGACCCAGGCAATAGACCACCTTGAGCGCCTGCCCCACAGCGATCGTATTCGTGCTTTTGTCGGTAAGCTTGTTTGCGAGCTTGCTTATCGGGAAGCAGGCGAGTATCGCCGCGCCGATAAGGAAGCAGTTGTTTATCATCGAGGTCGTGGAGATCGTATCTGTAAGAGCGTTTCCGTTCAAGCCGACAAGGTTCTTGAAGAAATTGCCGAGCTGAGTGAAATCCTCAAAATAGAAGATACCGAAGCCGATCACAATAACTATCTTGCTGTAAATATGAGTGATGACGGCGGGGATAGCCTTCATGCGCTTCTTGCCCATAAGCTGCTCGATGAAAATGAAGATACCGAAGTAGAGACCCCAGATAATGTAATTCCACGAAGCGCCGTGCCACATACCTGTGCAGAACCACACAAGGAACAGATTGAGGTGAGCGTGTATTTTTCCGCCGATCGGAACATAGAGCAGATAGTCGCGGAAGAACGAGCCGAGCGAGATGTGCCATCTCTGCCAGAACTCAGCGATATTGCGGCAGATAAACGGATAGCGGAAGTTCTCGTCGAAGTGGAAACCGAAGATGCGTCCAAGACCGATAGCCATATCGGAGTAGCCGCTGAAGTCGAAATAAACGTACATCGCGTAAACTACCACCGTGTACCATGTAGCGAACACGGAAAGCCCGGAGATATCGCCGCCGAAGAAATTTTCGACTATCGTCCACAGGTTGTTTGCGAGAATGACCTTCTTCGCAAGACCGATCATAAAGCGGCACGAGCCGTCTGCAAGATCGGTGATCGTTGTTTTGCGGTCCTCGATCTCCTTCTCAACGACGCTGTAGCGCACGATAGGACCGGCGATAAGCTGCGGAAAGAGCGAAACGAACAGCAGAAATTTGAAGTAATTCTTCTGTACCTTGACCTTGCCCCAGTAGCAGTCGATAACGTAAGAAAGTATCTGGAACGTGTAGAAGCTGATACCGATGGGAAGAGTTATCTTCGGCACGGGAATGCTCACAAACGGTATCAGATTGAGGTTCTCGACGATAAAGCCGAGGTACTTGAACACAACGAGCATACCCAGACTGAACACGAGCGAGCCTGCAAGCGCGGCTTTTCCGAGCTTGTCCTCGCGGTGCTTGTCTATTTGCAGCCCGAGCAGCCAGTTGACTATCGTGCTGAGTATCAGCAGGAAAACAACGGCAGGCTCGCCCCAAGCGTAAAACAAGAGCGAAAATATTATCAGTACGGCGTTTTTGTATTTTATGTTCTTATTCAAAAAATAAAAGATCAGAACCGCCGGCAGAAAGATATACAAAAAGAACAGGTCGGCAAATACCATACTTATTCTCCCTTCCCTTAAAACTTTTCTTTAAAACGATACAAATGCTTATGTACCGGGAAATCTTCCAAAAGGTGTACATAGGCATATTTTATTATAATACAAGCCTTTCCAAAAAGCAACAAAATTGCAACAATTTTGCAATAAAAATATAACTCTTTTTTTCGTGAAATTTCGTATGTTTTTATTGGGAGCTATTTCTGATGTTACATATTATTTTTTGTTATCAAAACAAAAATTATACACAGCAAAAATGCGCCGCAGCCGTTAAGACCGCAGCGCATTTCATATTCTTTTTGTAAATATTCAGTACCCCTCCGTCTCGCTACGCTCGACACCTCCCCTAAAGGGGAGACTGCACCGTTTTTTGACTTTTAAGCCTCCCCTTTAGGGGAGGTGGCACGGCGTTAGCCGTGACGGAAGGGTTTTTAAGGCTTGTTTTACTAATTAACTTGTCTTTTCGCGGAAGTCTGAATAGTAACTTCTTCTTTATTAGAGATTACCCTCAACAATAGCCTTCGTGTCTCTTGCGATAACGAGCTCCTCGTTTGTCGGGATAACGAATACCTCGATCGACGAGTCGTCAGCGGAGATCTTGCCGCTGTTGCCGTGTATCATGGCGTTGTTTCTTTCCTTATCGACCTTTACGCCGAGGCAGGAAAGATACTCGCAGATCTTCTCTCTGAGAACTACCTGATTCTCGCCGAGTCCCGCCGTGAATACCATGCCGTCGCAGCCGCCGAGAGCTACATAGTAACCGCCGATGAACTTCGCGATCTCGTAGTGAAGTATCTCGTGAGCAAGGTGTGCGCGCGGATTGCCTTCCTCTTCAGCCTTCGATACGTCTCTGTCGTCGGAGGATACGCCCGAAACACCGAGCAGACCCGACTTCTTGTTGAGCAGGTCGCTCATCTCGGAAGGCGAAAGGTTCTCCTTCTCTGCGATAAACGTTACAACAGACGGATCGAGAGTACCTGTTCTCGAGCCCATCATAAAGCCGTCGAGCGGAGTAAGACCCATGCTCGTGTCGATGACCTTGCCGCCGTCGATAGCCGTGATAGACGAGCCGTTGCCGATGTGGCAGGTAATGAGCTTGAGGTCCTTGATGTCCTTGCCCATAAGTCTTGCGCACTCTCCGCTTACATAGCGGTGAGACGTGCCGTGGAAGCCGTAGCGGCGGATCTGGTACTTCTCGTAATACTCATACGGTATCGGGTAGATGTAAGCCTTCTCAGGCATTGTGGAATGGAACGCCGTGTCGAAAACAACTACCTGCGGCAGCTCTTCGCCGAACACCTCTACGCACGCGCGAAGAGCCTGAACGTGACCCTTGTTGTGGAGCGGCGCGAGCGGGATAAGGCTCTCGATGCCCTTGATGACCTCTTCGTCAACGAGAACGGACTTGCTGAAGATAGCGCCGCCCTGCACGATGCGGTGACCGATAGCCGAAACCTCGGAAAGGTCGGAGATAACGCCGTACTCAGCGTCTGTGAGCGCGTTCTTTACCTCCATGAATGCTGCTCTGTGGTCGGGCAGAGTAACTTCCTTCTTGAACTCCTTGCCGTCGGCGTTCTTGTAGCCTACAAGACCGTCGATGCCGATCCTCTCGCAGTTGCCCTTTGCGAGGACCTTCTCGTCCTCCATGTTGATGAGCTGGAATTTCAGTGAAGAACTTCCTGCGTTGATAACAAGTATTTTCATTATGTATATTCCTTTCTTTTAAACGCCCTTCGGCGCATTATTTATGTTACATTAAAAGCTACACGGGGATTCCTTTCATAGATAAAGCCGCAGAG
>OMPZ01000029.1 GCA_900313125.1 uncultured Eubacteriales bacterium
AAAAAGGGCCACCCGCTGTGCAGGTGGTCACGATCATTTTCCGCTGTTGCGGATTATTATTTCGCTTTGAAGCTGTTTTGTCAGCTTGTCGTACTGTTTCCAGTCGGGCATAAACTCCGCAAGCTGAGCGTAAAACGCCTTTGAGTGGTTCGCGTGGAGAAAATGCGTGAACTCATGGCATATCACCTGCTCGATGCATTTTTCCGGTAGTTGTATCAGGTGGGTGCTGAACGTGAGGATAGAGCGCGCGGGGCGGCAGTTGCCCCAGCACGAGACCATCTTTCGGCAGCGTATCTCTTCGGGGAACGCGATGCCCTTCTCGCGAAAGCGCGGATATAGCTGTCGGCACATCTGCGGTATCATCGTTTCGCATTGCTGCTTCATAAACGCGTCTACGATCGAGCCTTTCAGACAGGCGTTGTCGATATCGGTCGTGAAAATACGGAGCTGAGACCCGTTTATCTCGGCAAAATTCCGCGCCGCCTTCGTCAGGTGTATCGTCTTTTTTTCTCCGAGGAAATATATGTACTCACCGTCGCTGTACGTTTTCGCTTTCGGAAGATCCTCGTACAGCCGCTCGTATTTTTCAAGCGCCTTGAGAATGAACTCCGAGTTGCTGAGCATGAATTTTTCGATATCCTTCACCTTAACAGACGGCGGAGCGGAAACACGCACGCCCTTGTCGCCGCTGACGGAGAGGTTTATTCGCTTTACGTTTTTGTAATTCAGCTCGTAAGCGACAATCCTGCCGCCGATATCGAGCTTTCGCTGCTCACTGCTCGGCTTGAACGCGCTGCGGTTCGACGACTTCGCCTTGTGGACGGCGTCAAGTATCTTGTCGCTGTTGTCCTTCAGGTAGCTGTCGATCTTTTGCAGGTCGGCGTGGAACGGCGCGGAGATATACAGTCCCTTTGCGGGTGTGCAGTGGATATTTACGTTTTTTATACTTTTATATTCAAGGATATAAGTGACGCGCTCACCGCCGAGGGTGATCTCACGAGTAAATCTGTTAGGCAAGGCATTGACCACCTTTTTAAGAATTTGCTGTGTTTGATATTGATAAAGTCCCGAGAATTTGTTATACTTTAATTGTAGATAAAATAAAACTTTTGCCTTCGGGCAAAACGAAAGGAAGATAAAAATGGTAGAAACAAACGTAAGAAAAGCCGCGATAATCGGCTGCGGTTTTGTAGGTGCAGCGAGCGCGTTCGCGCTTATGGAAAGCGGACTTTTCTCTGAAATGGTACTCATAGACGCTGACCGCGACCGCGCTGAGGGCGAGGCTCTCGACATCAGCCACGGAATGCCGTTTGCAAAGCCGATGCAGATCTACGCAGGCGGCTACGACGACATCACCGACGCGGCGATCGTTATCATAACGGCAGGCGCAGGTCAAAAGCCCGGCGAAACGCGCCTTGACCTTGTGAAGAAGAACGTCGGCATTTTCAAGTCGATCATACCCGAGATAAAGAAGAGAAAATTCGACGGCATTCTGCTCGTTGTGGCGAATCCCGTAGACATTCTCACCTACACCGCGGCAAAGCTCAGCGGACTGCCTTCAAACCGCGTTTTCGGTTCAGGCACGGTGCTTGACTCCGCGCGTCTGAAATATCAGCTCGGCGAACATCTCGGCGTTGACAGCCGCTCTGTACACGCGTTTGTTATCGGCGAGCACGGCGACAGCGAGATCGCCGCATGGAGCAGCGTAAACGTATCGGGCGTACCGCTCAACCGTTTCTGCGAGATGCGCGGTCACTTCGACCACGCAAAGGCGATGGAGCGCATAGCCGACGACGTAAAGAACAGCGCGTACGAGATCATCAAGAAGAAGAAAGCGACGTACTACGGCATTGCGATGTCGGTGCGCAGGATATGCGAAGCGGTCATTCTCGACCAGAAGTCTGTCCTTCCCGTTTCGACCGTACAGCAGGGTATGTTCGGCATAAAGGACGTTGCGCTCAGTATGCCTTCGATCGTAGGCAAGCACGGCGTTGAAACGCAGGTGCCGATCAGTCTAAACGGCGAAGAGACCGCCGCGCTTTTGCAGTCGGCGAATACGCTCAAGGAGGTCATCGAGACGCTTGATCTGAGCGAGGGCGAATAACTTAAACGAATCTATTCGATCGTTCATCATAACGATAATCAACACCGGCGAGCTTTTCGATAAGCTCGCCTTTGTTTACGCCCAGATCGGCGCAAAGCTCATCGAGATTCGAATACTTATCGCGGAGCTGCGTATTTATATATGAAAGCAAAATTACGGGATCCATAGGAACACCCATTTTCGACACCTCTTTTCCTCTGATTATACCATTATACAAAATATTCCCCAAAACGTCAAGCGGGCGGGCAGGCGCCCGCGGGCGATTGCGCGGTTTTAGTTTGAGTAGGGCGATACTTCATCGCCGCGCGGCTCGGCACACCCGGTGTGCCTACTGTGTGTTCAAAACAACGATTATCAACATGATATGTATTTCATCAAGAAATATTCGCGGGGCTTTCCGATCGCGGTCTCCGCTGCCGCGTCGGTGGGTGCTTCTGCTGCGCAGAGGTCTCCCCCAGAGACCCGCACCGGCGTGCCCGGCACGCCTACTATATCTATAGTGTGGAGAAGATGTTGTTTATCCAATAAAGTACGACTGAATTTGCCCACTTTTGTGACGGTGCTTTCCGAAAAAGTGGGCAAAGGTGGGCAGAAGAACGCAATCATCCCGATTTTGTAACTCATTTGCAACCAATCCATCACATTATCGTCACATTTATTGTGCAGGTTTTTCTCACTCTGCCCACTTTTATTTTCAAAAGTGGGCAAGTGGGCAGAGCAGGAATAATGAATAATATTGAGGATCAATAATAAAAACGCGGACTCACAAAAGCATCGTGAGTCCGCAAATTTTATTTCTCTCTGTCCTCGTCGTTGTACAGCTCGCCGAACGTTCTGCCGATGAATCGGTCGTAGAACGTGTACAGCTTTTGCGTGCCGTTTTCGAGATGATAGTAATGCACGATGTACGGCACGAGCAGACCAAGCTCAAGTACAAAAAGTATCAGCATCGGTATCGTCTTGAAGTACGCCATTGCAACGAGCGTGACTATCGTTATCATCGCGAAAAGATGCGTCACGATAAGGTGTATCAGTCTCTCGTGCTGGAAAAACTGCGTCTGCGCGAGAAGCTGCTGCATAAGCTCGCCGCGCTCCTCCTTTGTCAGCTTTTTGAGTTTTTCCGGCTTTGTTTGCTCGTTCATATATTCAATGTAGTCGAGCAGTCGTTTGTACATTTCGCATTACCTCGCTTTCTCTGTTTATCTTTTTATCAGCCCTTCGCGTCGTACCACGTTTCTCCGACGTGTGCGTCGGCAAGAAGGGGAACGTTCAGCTTTACCGCGTTTTCCATTTCCTCGCGCAGGATAGCCGCTGCCTTCTCGGCTTCGTTTTCGGGCGTTTCGACGATCAGCTCGTCGTGTACCTGGAGTATCAGCCTTGACCTCATGCCCTCCGCCTTAAGACGGTCGTAAACACGAACCATCGCAATCTTGATGATGTCGGCTGCCGTGCCCTGTATCGGCATATTTCTCGCGACTCTCTCGCCGAACGCGCGCAGATTTCTGTTTGACGAGCGCAGCTCGGGGAGATACCTTCTCCTGCCGAACATCGTTGAAACGTAGCCCTGCTGCTTCGCCTTTTCGACCTCGCTGTTCATGTAGCTGTCAACGCCGCTGTAATGGCTTAGGTACGCCTTGATATAATTGTCGGCTTCCCTGCGTGTAACGCCGATATCCTTCGCGAGCGAGAACGCGCCTATACCGTAGACGATGCCGAAATTGACCGCCTTGGCGCGGCTTCTCATCTGCGGAGTTACCATTTCCACGGGCAGACCGAACACCTGCGACGCCGTTACCGTGTGGATATCAACGTTGTCGGAGAACGCCTTTATCATTTCCTTGTCATCGGCGATATGAGCGAGCACGCGCAGCTCGATCTGAGAATAGTCAGCGTCGGCGAGCAAAAAGCCCTCCTCGGCGATGAAGAAACGGCGCAGCTCGCGCCCGACCTCCGTTCTCACGGGGATATTCTGCAAATTCGGCTCAAGCGACGAGATACGTCCCGTGCGCGTTTCGGTCTGATTGAAGATCGAGTGGATACGGTCGTTTTCGTCCGTCACCTTGACGAGCGCGTCGCAGTACGTCGATTTGAGCTTTGACAGTGTCCTGTAATCGAGCACCATGTTCACCACGGGGTGAGCGTTGACGATAGCTTCGAGCACCTCGGCATTTGTGGAGTAGCCGCTCTTCGTCTTTTTTGCGCCGGGCAGACCGAGCTTGTCAAACAGCGCTTCGCCGAGCTGCTTCGGCGAATTGACGTTGAACTCGTAGCCGACCTCGCGCCAGATATCGGCACGAAGCTGCTCGACTTTTTCGCCGAGCACCGCGCCGTACTCCGCTATCGCCTGCTTGTTGACCTTGAAGCCGACGTTTTCCATGTCGGCGAGAACGCGTGCAAGCGGTATCTCGATGTCGCGAAGAAGCGAGAGCTGCCCGTTTGCTTCGAGCTTTGACAGCAGCACGCCACAAAGCTGCGGAAGGAACGCCGCTTCGTTTGCAAGCTGAGACGAATACACAAGGTTGTCCTCGTAATACTTTACGGAAATTTTGTATTCCTCAAAGAGCCTTTGCGTGTCGTATGAGCTTGCCGAAGGATTGAGAATATACGCCGCAAGCTGCGTATCTGCGGAGATATTCACCGCGTCGATATTATTTTTAATGGCAAACGCAAAGACCGCCTTTGAATCCGCCGTGAATTTTTCTATTTTTTCGTCTGACAGCAGAGCGATCAGGAAGTCCTTCACGCCGTCGAAAAGCACGGCGAGGATGTCTCCGAGGTTAACGTAAACGCCGTATGCGTCGCCGCCCTTCAGGTCTGCAATAAAGTACGCCTTGCCGTTTGAGCGCAGCGTTTCGAGCAGCTTTGCGCCGTCGATGTCGGTTTTTACCTCGGGGAGGGAGACGTCGGTCTTTTCGGCTGTCTGAGCCACCGCGTCGGCGCGCAGCCCCCACTTTTTGATAAGCGAGAACAGCTCAAGCGACGCCAGCTTGCCGATGACCTCGTCGGCGTCGATCTCGCCGGGCTTATAATGAGACAGCTCCGTGTCAATCGGCGCGTCGCGGCGTATCGTGCCGAGCATTTTGCTCATAAACGCGCTGTCTTTGCCCTCGATGAGCTTTTTCCGCATTGCGGGCTTTACGTCGATCGTGTCGATGTTTTCGTAAATATTTTCGATCGAGCCGAAGCGCTGTATCAGGTCGCCCGCGCCCTTTTTGCCGATGCCGGCAACGCCGGGGATATTGTCGGACGTATCGCCCTGCAAAGCCTTTATCTCGATCATTTGCAGCGGAGTAACGCCGTACTCCTCCTTGATGCGCGCCGCGTCGTACAGCTCCGCTTCGGGTCTGCCCATCTTCGTTGCGGCAAGGCGCACCTGAACGTTGTCTGACACAAGCTGCAGCGAGTCACGGTCGCCCGTCGCGATAACGCACGAGTCGCCCGTTTCGTCACATTTTGCCGCAAGCGTTCCGAGAATGTCGTCCGCTTCAAAGCCCTCGCACTCAACGAGCGTGTAGCCTAAGCTTCTGAGCAGATCCTTCAGCACGGGCATCTGCGCTGCAAGCTCCTCGGGCATACCGTGGCGGTTCGCCTTGTAGCCGTCGTAAGCCTTGTGGCGAAAGGTCGGCGCTTTAAGGTCAAACGCGATAGCCACAGCGTCGGGCTCTGCGCTTTCCTTTATTTTGTCGAGCATTGTCAAAAAGCCGTATATCGCGTTCGTATACTGCCCGTCCTTCGTGGTGAGCAGCTTTACTCCGTAGAACGCGCGATTGACGATGCTGTTGCCGTCTACAACGAGAAGTGTCATAGCCTGCGTCCTCCTTAAAAAACTACCGTGTAAGATTTCCCGTCTCACACGGCACATTAGTTATTTTATTGCTTCGGTCGTCAGCTTATAAGCCCGTTTACCGAGGTGATCTCTTTGTCCTTGATATAAACGCGGGGAACGCGCTTGCCTACGAGACACGCCACCTCGTAGTTTATCGTGCCTGCCCACGCGGCGGCGTCGTCCATAGAGATCTCACAGCCGCCCGATCTGCCGATGACAGTCACGGTATCGCCGACCTTCACGCCGTCGATATCCGAAATGTCGATCATGCATTGATCCATGCATATCCTGCCCACTACCTTCGCCTTTTTGCCGCCGACGATCATATACGCGTCCTTGCCGAAGCTGCGGATATATCCGTCAGCATAGCCGATGGGCACGGTGGCGATCTTCATTCGTCTGTCGGCGGTGAACGTTCTGCCGTAGCTTATCGTCGTACCCGGCTCGATGTACTTGATATGCGCGATGACAGACTTTATCTCCATCGCGGGGCGCAGACCGATCTGATCCTTCAGCTTGTCGGACGGCGCGAGACCGTACAGTATGATGCCTGCGCGGACCATA
>OMPZ01000035.1 GCA_900313125.1 uncultured Eubacteriales bacterium
CCCGACAACGGCTTCGGGCGAATACCTCGATATGCACGCCGCAGCGCGAGGTATACAGAGAAAGGACGGCACAAAGGCGACGGGAGATGTCGGGTTCACCGTGCCGTATAGGACAAGCAATACCGTTGTTGTACCGGAGGGTACGATCGTCTCGACGTCGGGAGAAAAGCCGGTTCGATTTGAGACGACGACCGCCGCTGTGATAGACCCCGGTGAATTGATCGGATATGCCGATGTAGAAGCGCTTGAGGACGGCGCTCAGGGGAATGTCGCTCCCAAAGCTGTCTGTATTATGGTAACGCCCGTTGCTGGTGTGATCGGAGTAGAGAACGAATACCGCATGACGGGCGGCACGGACAAGGAGAGCGACGAGCTGCTCAGAAAAAGAGTGCTCGACAGCTTCGTCAATATCCAAAACGGCACGAACAAGGCGTACTACCTCGCGCAGGCTCTTTCTGTGGACGGTGTTGCGGCGGCGGGCGTTGTGCCGAGAAACAATGGCGGCGGCACGGTCGATGTCTTTATCGCGGATCAAGACGGTGATGCGCCGCAGGCACTTCTTGAAGAGGTCAGAAGAAAGTTAGCTCAAGCACGCGAGATAAATGTTGAAGTCCGCGTGAGGGCGCTGAACATCGTTCCGTGCGACGTGTACCTCACTATCGAGGTCAAAAGCGGGTACTCGTTTGCCGTGGTCGAGAGCAACTGCCGCGATGCGATCAACGATTATTTCAACGCGCTTGGCGGCGGTCAGTCGGTATATCTTTCGGAGATCGGCGAAGCTGTCGCACACGTCGAGGGCGTTGCGAACTACTCGTTTTCGCCGATGCTGTCGTACGATATAGATATAGACGACGACTGCGCCGCGAGGTGCGGCACGGTCTATATAACGGAGCGTGAATGATATGAACAGTCTTGAAAGCATGATCGACGCGATAAAGGCGGTCGGCGCGTATTATCTCGGTTTAGGCGACCTCGTTTACAAGGAGCTTCAGAGCTATGCCTGCGAGCTTGACCCGATAAGCGAGGAGATCGACAGCGTTATACGCGAGAATTTCATTTCGACTGCGACGGGCAGCGGACTTGACGCCTATGAGACGATCGTAGGCGCAAGGCGCAGCGACCTTGACAACGAGATACGGCGCGATATGCTCACGGCGCTTTTTACGGTGAATGAGAACGACTTCACCGTTGAGGGCGTGAAACGGTTTTTCCGCTCGCTCGACATGGATTGCACTATAGTGGAATATCCGAAGTTTTTTGATCTCCTGATAATCCCGACGCAGCGTGAATACACGCCCGTCGAGCAGGAATACATACGAAAAAGGGCGGCGGATTTTCTGCCGTGTCATTTGACTTTTACGATAGAGTTCCGTCAGTCTGACTGGAGCGTTTACGACGGGCTTGACCTTACGTTTGACGAATGGGACGCCATGAGTATGACGTGGGACGAGCTTGACAGATACGAGGGGGATGAATAATATGGCATCACAGGACAAAACAGTACATTACGAGCTTAATAGATGGCGCGGAACAGATAAGCCTACGCGCAGCGATTTCGTGAGAGATAACGAGATTCTTGACACAGTAATATGGGATCACGCGAACAGCTCAAGCAAGCACCTGACAAGCGCGGAGAAGGCGAGGGTATCGCAGCCGTACTATGTACAGGTGCTGCAGGGGAATGGTGAAGCGCAGCGCAGTATCGACTTTGACTTCGAGCCGAAGCTTGTGATCTACTTCTCCGCAAATCAGCCGCCCGTCAGCACGAGCAATGATACGGTGGAGATAAACTTCTGCATCGCGGCGGCAATGTACGGCGGCACGGCGCAGTGCTCGCTCGGTACGACGAGGTTCACCGTGAACGACACGACGGTCGGCGATATACGCTACGCGCTCAACAGCAGCGGCAGGCAGTATGTTTTGATCGCGTTTAAATAAGTTTTTTGAGCTCCCAAGCAAATTCCGCCGTACTTTATCGAAAAAATAACACCTGCTCCGCGCCTTAAACAAAGTAGGCGCGTCGGACGCGCCGGTGCGGGTCTCCGGTGGAGACCTCTGCAAAGCAGAGGCGCCCGAAGGAAGTGCCCTTGGGGTACACCGACCGACGCGGCAGCGGAGACCCGCGCGGGCAGCCAAGCGGCTGCAAGCAAATTCCGCCGTACTTTATCGAAAAAATAACACCTGCTCCGCGCCTTAAACAAAGTAGGCACTCTGGGAGTGCCGACCCGCGCGG
>OMPZ01000157.1 GCA_900313125.1 uncultured Eubacteriales bacterium
TATCGGTTTCTCTTCAAAAACAGTTTCGATCACCTTGCTGCAGTCCTTCGGGGAATAGAGGAAACGCTCGATCTTGTTTCCTTTGTAGAAATATTTTTCCAAACCTGGCTGCTCCTCCTCGTCGAAGGTGTCGATAACGATCAGCTTTATCTTCATCTTCGACGGGATCATATTTTTGATGTACACGCTCACCTTCATTCCGGCACGCAGACCGGGGCGCAGCTCGGCAAGCCCGGCAAGATTTGGAGTCAGCTCGATGAAAGCTCCGTAGCTTTCTACCGAACGGACGATACCCGAAACGGTCTGCCCCACCGCGAACATCGCGGCGTTCTCCTCCCACGTTCCCAAAAGCTCCTTGTGAGTAAGGCATATCCTGCCGTTGTCGTTCGACCTCACGACGGCTTTTACGCTGTCGCCCACTCTGAACCGCTGCGACGGGTGGTCGATACGTGAAACAGACATCGAGTCTATCGGAATAAGCGACGGTATGCCGCAACCTATGTCGGCAAACGCGCCGAAATGCTCGAGGTGAGTTATCCGCGCGCCCACGATATCGCCCGGCTCAAGCCTGCTGACGTAGCTGACCATGCAGCGTTCCTGAGCCGCACGCCGCGACAAACGCGCTTCTATCACGCCGTCGTCCGCTTTTCTGATGTCGGTCACGATGAAGCACACCGGGCGGTTGACGCGCGAGATAACGGCGATATCGCGCACCGTTCCTTCGCGAATGCCGATCGCGCCCTCCTCCCTCGGGATCACGCCGCGAACCTGACCGAGACCGACGATCAGATCGTGCGCGCTTGTACACATTGTAACGACTGCCTCGAGTATCCGCCCCTCGTGCATAGCTTCGGTCAAGGCTGCAAGTGACGAAACTGCTGCCTTATTTTCTTCAGAATCAATTAAAATTCCTTCCGGAAAATAATTTGTCATTTTCCTCTTCCCTTTCATGTCAAGTCATTATGTGAATTTATATGCGGACACGATACGGGAATATGACAGCAAAAAGCTCCTGCCGGTCAAACCGACAGGAGCAATTTTATTTATTGACAGTTCAAAAATCAAAACTCGTCGTAGGTTTTCATGATAGCGCCCTTTGACGCCGTGCTTACGAGCTTTGAGTATCTTGCGAGCCAGCCGCTTGTTACCTTCGGCGCGGGAGCTGTGTAAGCTGCCTTTCTTGCAGCAAGCTCCTCGTCGGATACCTCAAGCTGAATGGACGCGTTCGGGATATCTATGCTGATGATGTCGCCCTCTTTGATGAGACCGATCTCACCGCCGTCAGCCGCTTCGGGGCAAACGTGACCGATCGAAGCGCCTCTCGAAGCTCCGGAGAAACGACCGTCCGTGATAAGAGCTACCGTCTTGTCGAGCTTCATGCCGGCAAGCGCGCTCGTCGGGTTGAGCATCTCTCTCATGCCCGGACCGCCCTTCGGACCCTCGTAGCGGATAACCACTACGTCGCCGTCAACGATCTGAGAATTGTAGATAGCCTTGATCGCGTCGTCCTCGCTGTCGAATACGCGCGCGGGTCCCTTGTGAACGAGCATTTCGGGAGCAACCGCACTTCTCTTTACAACGCAGCCGTTCTTTGCGATGTTGCCCCAGAGGATCTGAATGCCGCCTGTCTCGGAATACGGATCGTCGATCGTTCTGATCGAGTTTGTGTCCTTAACGTATGCGCCCTCGATATTCTCACCGACTGTCTTGCCCGTTGCCGTGATGAGCGAAAGGTCGATAAGACCGCGCTTTGCAAGCTCAGCCTGAACAGCCGGAACGCCGCCCGCCGCGTTGAGATCCTGGATATGAGTAGGACCTGCCGGAGCGAGGTGACAGAGGTTCGGGGTTTTCGCGCTCATCTCGTTGAACACATTGAGGTCGAGCGGGATACCCGCCTCGTTTGCGATAGCGAGCAGATGAAGAACGGAGTTCGACGAGCAGCCGAGCGCCATGTCGCAAGCGAGCGCGTTTCTGATCGACTTCTCGTTGATGATGTCTCTCGTCTTGATGTCGTTCTTTACAAGATCCATGATGGCCATGCCGGCGTGCTTTGCAAGCGCGATACGAGCCGACGATACAGCCGGGATCGTGCCGTTGCCGGGCAGAGCGATGCCGAGCGATTCACACAGGCAATTCATGGAGTTCGCCGTGTACATTCCTGCGCACGAGCCGCAGCCGGGACATACGCCCTGCTCGCATTCCGTGAGCTTCTTCTCGTCGATGATGCCTGCCTTGAACGAGCCTACCGCCTCAAACATCTTGGAAAGCGAGACCTCCTGACCGTCGTATGTACCCGCAAGCATAGGACCGCCGCTGCATACTACCGCCGGGATATTGAGTCTTGCCGCGCCCATTACCATTCCGGGAACGATCTTGTCGCAGTTCGGTACGAGCACAAGTCCGTCGAACGCGTGAGCCTGAGCCATTGTCTCAACGGAATCGGCGATAAGCTCTCTTGACGGCAGAGAATACTTCATGCCAAGGTGACCCATTGCGATACCGTCACAAACGCCGATCGCAGGAACCATTATCGGAGTACCGCCCGCAAGACGAACGCCTGCCTTTACGGCTTCGGTGATCTTGTCAAGGTGGATATGTCCGGGAACTATCTCGCTGTGAGCCGACACAACGCCGATGAGCGGTCTGTCAAGCTCCTCTTTTGTGTAACCCATTGCGTAGAACAGACTTCTGTTCGGTGCGCGTTCTACGCCCTTCGTTACGTTATCACTTCTCATTGTTACCAACTCCTTTTTTCGAGGTCATAAACCTGAAAAGTTATCGTATTATTTTGTCATTTTGACCTTGCCGCGCTGGAGAGCCGTCGCGCCCGTGCGGCACATTTCAAGGATCGTGTACGGCTTGAGGTTCTCGATATAGGAATCAAGCTTGAGCGGCTTGCCCGTAAGCTCGAATACCATGCTGCCCTCGGAAACGTCGATTATCTTCGCCTTGTATATCGTGGCAAGCTCGAGCAGACTGCTTCTGATATGCTCGTTCGACGCTACCTTAACGAGAAGCAGCTCTCTGATAAGGCTGTCGGTCGGGTCGATCTCAAACATACCCTCGTATTCGTAGAGCTTTTTCGTCTGGTTGATGATCTGCTTTACCTCTTCCTCGTCGCCCGTCATGCCGATAGTTACGCGCGAAAGCGTGCTGTCGTTCGTAGTCGAGACGGTGAGACTGTCAATGTTAAAGCCCCTCTGACGGAAAAGCGACGCTATTCTTGTGAGCACACCCTCGTGATTGTCCACGAGAAAGCTCAGATACTTCTTAGTTTTCATCGAACGTGCCCCCCCTTATTCGTAAATGATGTCATCGACCGTGCCGCCGCCCGGGATCATCGGGAGAACACGCTCGTCCTTGTCGATAAGGCACTCGATCCATACGGGACCGCCGCATTCAACGGCTTCGTTAAGAGCCTTTCTGAACTCGTCGGCTGTGCGGCAGGAGTAGCCCTTCGCGCCAAAGCCCTCGGCTACCTTAACGTAGTCGGTCTTTCTGCCGGGGTCGGTAGAGGAATAACGTTTGCCGTAGAAGCTGGTCTGCCACTGTCTTACCATGCCGAGCACTTCGTTGTTAACGCATATCGAAATAACGGGAAGGTTGTATGTAACCGCAGTGCAGGCTTCGTTTAAGTTCATGTGGA
>OMPZ01000084.1 GCA_900313125.1 uncultured Eubacteriales bacterium
CTTGCCGACGTCGAGGGATATGTCATCAAATATTATAATCGCATTCTCGGGCGGTATTTTGTAGAAATTCATCGCCTCAACGAGTGCCTGCCCGCTATTGTTCATATACGTCTGCGGTTTCATCAGCAGCACCTTGCTGCCGCCTATCTCCGCCGTGCCGCAGTACGACTTATATTTGAGCCTGTCAACGTTCACGCCGCACTTATCGGCGATGTAGTCAACGGCGATAAAGCCCGCGTTGTGGCGCGTATTCTCGTATTTTTTGTCGGGGTTTCCGAGCCCCGCGATAATATGGATATAACCGCCCGTCAGCGGCGGCGTTTTGCTTTTGAAAAACATTGTTTTTCTCCTTTGTAAACACAATTAAGGGCGGACAAACTGCCCACCCGTAATTGACTTTATTAAAATTATATCGTAAATGATCCGAAATTATTACTTCGTGTAAAGCGGCGAGATCGGCTTGTCCGCGTAAATTCTCTCGATAGCGTCTGCGAAGAGCGGAGCTACGGGGAGGATCGTGAACTTGTCGATCATTCTCTCGTCGGAAACAGGGATAGTGTCGAGGAGAACTACCTCTTTGATAACGCTGTTCTGGATACGCTCGATAGCCGGGCCGGAAAGAACGGCGTGAGTAGCGCAGGCATAGACCTCCGTTGCGCCGCCGCGCTCAACGATAGCGTTTGCAGCGTTGCAGAGCGTACCTGCTGTATCGATCATATCGTCAACGAGAACTACCTTCTTGCCTCTCGCGTCGCCGATGATGTTCATGACCTCGGAAACGTTAGCCTTCGGGCGGCGCTTGTCGATGATAGCGAGACCCGCGCCGATCTTAGACGCGAAGTTTCTCGAACGTGTTACCGAACCGAGGTCGGGAGAAACAACGATCCACTCGTCGTTCTCGTTTGCGCCGACCTTCTGCTTCATATAGTCGGCGAGCAGACCCGCACCGTAGAGGTGATCAACCGGGATATTGAAGAAGCCCTGTATCTGATTTGCGTGAAGGTCCATAGTAAGGATCCTGTCTGCGCCTGCACAGGTGATAAGATCGGCACAAAGCTTTGCTGTGATCGGATCGCGAGCCTTAGCCTTTCTGTCCTGTCTTGCGTAGCCGTAGTACGGCATAACTACCGTGATGCTTGCAGCCGAAGCGCGCTTCATAGCGTCGATCATGATGAGTATTTCCATCAGGTTGTTGTTTACGGGCGCGCAGGTAGACTGAACGATGAAGCAGTCGGAACCTCTGACCGACTCGTGGAGAGATACGCTGATCTCGCCGTCTGAGAACGTTTTTGTCTCGGATTTTCCGAGCGGCAGGTTGAGACAGCCGGCGATAGCCTGAGCTACGTCCTTACTTGCGTTGCCTGCAAAGATCTTGATGTCCTTACCGTGAAAATTCATACTATAGACCCCTTTACATCTTAGATTTGTTGTGCTGTAAATGACGGAAGTACGATCCGCGCCTTTCGTTTCACTCCGCGAAAAGCGCAAAACACTAATTATATTATCTCATACTTTTGATTTTTTTCAAGCCATTTTTCGCCATAAAACGAGATAAATCTCAATTTTCAATGTTTCGCCCACATTCCACCCATCTCTACGAGTATTTTTTATCATTATTGCTACGCCGCGCCGGGCAAGCGCCCGGTGCCCATGCGGGCACAGGCAACTACGCGTTTTCTTTTTGTTTAATTCACCACTTTAGTCCCGCGCCGGTCGGCACGACCAACGTGCCTATTTTTGTTAGGCTCTAAAATATACAGAAAGAAAACTATCGGACTGACCAAGCACAGAACAAAACGAAAAGCTGTAAATGCAAGACCATTAATATTTTTTGTAAAAACTTTCAGCTTTTTATACGCGATGATAAAAAAACGGCAAAAATTCCCCGTTTTATTCACAAAATACTTATAGACAAATTTCTGAATAATGTGTATAATATAATTTAGGCTTTTTATCAGAAAGGAAAGGAAGACTAAAAATGAACAACGCAAAGAAACTTACTGCTGTCGCTATAGCGGCTGCAATTGCTGTATCCTGCGCCGGCTGCGCAGACCAGAGCTGGAGCTATAAGGCAGACGAGGACGTGTCTATCTCCGCGGGCGCGTATATCTACAACCTCCTCAACGGCTACTACGAGGCTTACGATAAGGTAGAGTCGCCCGACGAGGTAAAGGATATCCTCAAGGCCGAGGTCACAGACAGCGACGAGGGCGCAGAGACAAAGACAGTTGAGCAGTACGCTTACGATAAGGCTGACGAGACTTCACAGAAAATGGTCGTTATCGAGTCGCTTTTCAAGAGCTACGGTCTTGAGCTTGACGAAACAGAGGACGAAGCTGCAAAAAGCTACGCTTCGCAGGTTTGGACTACCGCAAAGAATACTCTTGAGGAGTACGGCATCTCAGAGGAAAGCTTCAACTACTGCTACGCCGATTACAACGTAAAGTACGGTCAGGTTTTCGAGCACCTCTACGGCAAGGACGGCGAGCAGGCAGTAAGCGACGATGAGCTCAAAACATATTTTAACGACAACTACACAGGCTATGCATACTTTACTCTCAGCATGGCTGATACGAACGAGGAAGGCGAAAGCGTTGCAAAGAGCGCCGAGGAATTTGAGAAGGCTGACAGCGATTTCAACACTTACGTTTCCATGATAAACGGCGGCAGCGACTACAAGAGCGTTGTAAGAAAGTACGCTTCCGACTACGAGCTTTCCACCGATCCGACATACTCAGGTTCGATCAAGAACGGCGACGATTCCACAGGTCTTGACGCAGAGGTCGAAGCAAAGCTCAAAGAGCTCGGCGAGGGCAAGGCAGCCGTTATCACAACGGGCAGCGACGCCACAACGCTTTACTACTTCATTTACAGACCGAAGAACAGCGAGATCGAGGACTACCTCACCGAAGCTTCGACCGAGCCTACTATCGCGCCTGCCAACGACGGCGTTTATATTTACGACCTCAAGAGCGGCTACTCACACTACTCGCTTCTCAACGATATGAAAAGCGACGATTTCGACGATTTCATCAAGGAGACCGCCGCTAAAGTAAACGTTACGAAAAACACCGCAGCGATCAAGAAGTACAAGGCCAAAATGTTCGTTACAAAGGACAGCGACGAAGCCTGATGTTTCTATATTAAATAAGGAGGCATTCCCTTGAAATTACGGCTAAGGATATTATCGGTGATCTCCGCGCTTTGCTTTCTCGGCTCGCTCGCCTGCTACTCCGCTTTTGCGGCGGAGATGATGCAGAAAAGCTCCGGCGACGAGGAGCAGCCTGCCGCAGCAGACCCTGTACCGGCAGACCCCGAGCCGGTGGCTCCCGAACCGGTAACGCCGGATCCCGGCTATGTTGATCCTGTCGAACCCGAACCCGAACCGACCGAACCTGAACCGGCAGACCCCGGCTACACCGAAAGCACGGTCTACGAGCCCGACCCGGTCGAGAGCGGCGGCGAAACACAGGATCCCGAAACAGGCAGCTATACGGAGCAGGGCAGCGATTCG
The DNA here is from genome assembly GCA_900313125.1 of uncultured Eubacteriales bacterium. Classification (GTDB taxonomy): domain Bacteria; phylum Bacillota; class Clostridia; order Oscillospirales; family Acutalibacteraceae; genus RUG592. The sequence continues at coordinate 3,515 of OMPZ01000084.1, forward strand.
CCCTTCGCGTCGTACCCCGAGTACACAAGCGATGTCAACTCGCTGACGACCGACACAACGACCAGTACCTACGTTGACAACACAGAACAGTACAACCAGTACATCGCCAACACGAACCAAGCGCAGTACGACGACAACTACATCTACGTTCCCGAGTACGAAGAGCCTGCTCAGCCGCTTATCAATACGACGAGCAAGATCATCGACACGGACGAGCTGACAAACGACGACTGGCAGTCGATCATGCTCTCGCTTTCAAACGGCGACCTCACCGAGAACGACGGAACGCAGACCTTCGCCTTCATCAAGGACAACGAAGAAGAGGGCGACACCAACATGATGTGGATGGTCTACCTTGGCACCGCGCTGATAATCGCGTCGATACTCATGATAATTTACGTTGTTGTTAGCACGACGAAGGCTAACTCAAAGGAACACGAGTACTATTACGCGTGATATCATCAAAAAACGTTATCCCCCGACATAGCGTCGGGGGATATTTAGTAAGTGTATTTTTTATTAAAAAGAGAGCATACACTCGGAGCTTCCGTGTGTATGCTCTTTTTACAGGCGTCAGCCCGTTATATTATTAGTTGTTGATGAGCTTGTCCTCGTCAGACCAGCTATAAAGCTTTCTGACCTCAGCGCCGATAACCTCAGCCGGAGACTCAGCAGCCTTTCTTCTCATAGCGCGGAAGTGAGCCTGACCGCCTGCCGGTGACATATCGAGGAGGAACTCCTTAGCGAAGGAACCGTCCTGAATATCAGCAAGTACCTTCTTCATAGCCTTCTTTGTATCCTCTGTGATAATCTTCGAACCTGTTACATAGTCGCCGTACTCAGCAGTATTGGAGATAGAATATCTCATGCCTGCGAAGCCTGACTGATAGATAAGGTCAACGATGAGCTTCATCTCGTGGATGCACTCGAAGTAAGCGTTTCTCGGA
>OMPZ01000002.1 GCA_900313125.1 uncultured Eubacteriales bacterium
AGGATCCTGCAAATGGACGAGGAAGCGCGAAAGCTCGACGAGCAGGCGCAGGAGGAAAAGATAGCCTCTCACGCTGAGGTCATGAAGAAACGTCAGGAGGTCTACGAGGAATACCTCGAAAGCGCGAAGGCTCACGTTGAAGCGTATAAGACATCCGAAACAAAGGCGTCGGAAAATAGCTGGAAGAAAACGGCGAAGTATTACGACGACGTTTCAAGGGCTCTTGACAAAAAATTCAGAGACAACAAAAGTAAATGGGTAGACGAGATCGTCAACGGAGTTCTCAGCTACAACAGCTATTGATCGGATAGGTAACCGACTATAAAAGCAGCCGGCGATTCGTTTGCGCGGCTGCTTTCGATTCTCCGTTGAAAGAAGGGGGCAGCTATGAGCTCATCAAAATCGGCAAACGCCGTTCTTGCGAAGATGCGCGCCAAATACGGCAGGCGGCTTTCCGACAGGGATTACGAAAATCTCCTTGCCTGCAAGAGCGTAGCGGAGGTCGTGACTTACCTGAAAAACAATACTTATTACGATACCGTGCTCAGAACGGTGAACGAGCGCGAGGTGCACAGAGGGCGGCTGGAGCTTATCCTTCGGCAAAAGCTCTTTGACGACTTCTACTCGCTGTGCCGCTACATGAAGGGTACGGGCGAATATTTCGCAAAGTTTATTATCGAACGCGACGAGATCGAGCAGATCATACATTTTCTGACGCTGCTTTCGTCCGACCGTCCGCAGGAGTACATCTTCAAAATGCCTGCGTATTTCGCAAAGCATACGTCGGTAGACCTTGCGGCTTTGGCGCGCGCAAGAGATAACGAGTCGTTTTTCGCGGCGCTGTACGGCACTCCGTACGAGCCGATCGCCGACAGGTACCGCCCGAAGAAGGACGAGCGCGTGAATATCCCCGAGCTGGAGAATGCGCTCTACCGCTACTGCTACGACGAGGTGTACAAGGCGATCAGAGAAAAAACCTCGAAGGGCGAGCAGAAGGCGCTGCTCGAAATGTTCGATTCGATGATAGATATATTGAATTTCGTCAGGGTGTTCCGATTGAAAAAGTATTATCGTGAATCCGCTGACGTTACGGAGCGTTTCATGTTCCCGTACGGCACGCTTGGCGCACAGACGAGAAAAAAGCTTTGTGCGGCTTCGACGAGCGCCGAGGTCTTTGACGCCATAAAGGGCACGAAGCTCGGCAGGAAAATAGGGAAAATGGATTATGTCTACGCCGGGCAGATACAGGAGATCGGCGTGTACGCTATCACGAAGAAGAATATCCATTTTTCAACGTATCCGATAGTGGGAATGCTGTCTTACGTTTTTGTAATGCAGCAGGAATACAGCAACATAGTCAGTATAATCGAGGGCGCGCGCTACGGCGTCGATCCGGAAAAGATCCGGGCGATAGTTATAGTGTGACCCGAGACTTTGAGCTTTAGAAAAAGAGGTGTGATGATTGGCTATTGCAAAAATTAAGTGTCTGCGTGTCATCGGTCTGACCGACAAGCTTTTTGACGCTGCCGAGGTGCTCGTGCAGTCGCAGAGCTTTGAGCCTGATGATCCGCTGAGCTTTCACTCCGACGTCAAGATGTTTGTGCCTGTACAGGCGGCAAACCCGTACAGCGACGTTGTAGAGAGCTTTAACGCCGCTGTTGACGCAAGCGGCATAGAGTGCGAGCTGTGCGATCTGACGGGGCGCGAGTTTACCGACGACACGCTTGAAAAGGTCAAACAGTCGGTCGATGAGATAAACGGCTTCGCCGACAAGCGGATATTGCTTGAGGACGAGATAGCCCGCTGCGAGAAGGGCATCGAGCAGATAAAGCATTTTCTCGACCTTGACCTTGAGATCGACAAGATAAACAACTGCCGCTACATCAAGGCGAACTTCGGCAAGCTGCCGAAGGAGAGCTTTGAGAAAATGCAGGAGTACAGCGACAACCCGTTCGTCGTGTTCTTCCCGTGCTCGTTAGACGACGATTTCTACTGGGGCTTGTATATCTCGCCGATATCGAACAGCGACGACGTTGACAGAATATTCTCCGGGCTTTACTTTGAAAGCTGCGGCGTGCTCGAGCTTGACGGAACTCCGAGCGAGTTTTACGAGGAGCAGCAGAAAAAGCTGCCCGAGCTGAAGCAAAAGCTCGAGAACCTGAAGGCTGAGTTTGACGAGTTCAAACGAAGAAACAGCGACGATCTCAATTTCTATTACAGCTATTTCGCCGACCAGCAGAAACGCTACGACGTTATGGCGAAGGCGGTAACGTACTCGAAGAGCTTTATGATAGTCGGCTGGGTACCCGAGGAAAATTCCGGGGAGATCGTCGAAAAGCTCACAAAGATAGAGTCGGTCGAGTGCAAGCTCACCGACGGCATGAAGGAGCTAAAGCATTCGCCGCCGGTACGTCTCAAAAACAACGTGTTCACGAGAGCGTTCTCGTACTTTACCGAGATGTACGGTCTGCCGGGCTACAACGAGTTTGACCCGACGGCGTTCGTTGCGATCACATACACGATCCTGTTCGGCATCATGTTCGGCGACGTGGGTCACGGCATCATGGTCGCGCTGTTCGGCGTGTTCATGAAGAAAAAGATGAAGAATCCGCTCGGCTCGATACTCATTCCCTGCGGTATCTCGGGCGCGGTGTTCGGCGCGGTATACGGTTCGGTGTTCGGCTACGAGCACCTTCTCGACCCCGTTTTCCACGCGCTGTTCGGCTTTGAAGAGAAACCGATCGAGGTCATGAAGCCCGCCACGACAAACATGATAATCTACGCGGCGGTCGGCATAGGTATGCTGCTTGTGACGCTCGCGATCATACTCAACATTATCGTTTCGTTCAGAACGAACGACAAGGAAGAAGCGATCTTCGGCAGCAACGGCATCGCGGGACTTCTGTTCTATGTATCGGTAGTCGCAATGCTGATCTCGCAGATGGTGTTCGGCGTGAAGATAGCGTCGCCGGCGTACATCGCGTGCCTTATCGTGATCCCGCTTCTGATGATCTTCCTGAAGGAGCCCCTCGGACGGCTCTCGCAGGGCAAGAAGGAGTGGCAGCCCGAAAGCTGGGGCGGCTACTGCGTGCAGAGCTTCTTCGAGCTTTTCGAGTACGCGCTCAGCTACGTTACGAATACGATGTCGTTCCTCAGAGTCGGCGCGTTCGTCCTCGTTCACGCGGGTATGATGGAGGTCGTATTCACGCTCGCCAACATGAGCAGCGGTTTCGGCTACGTCGCCATAGTCGTTGTCGGCAATATTTTCGTAATGGGTCTCGAAGCGCTGCTTGTTTGTATTCAGGTGCTCAGACTTGAGTTCTACGAGATGTTCGGACGTTTCTACAAGGGCAGCGGCAGAGCGTTCAAGCCTGTTAAAAACAGTAATGTGAAATTGCCTGCAAACGGCTGATGCCGCAGGTTCTATACTCAATATAAGATGACAGTATCTTGGAGGAATTTATCATGGAATTTATATTTTTAGCTATCCCGGTAATTTTTGGTATCACATCCGTTCTTCTCGCAGACAGAGCAGTTAAGAAGGGCTGCAAAAAGAAGAAGGCTCTTTATATGCAGCTTGCTTCCTTCTGCGCGGTATTTCTCGTATGCTTCCTTTGTCCGATGGCAGCAAGCGCTGCCGAAGCGACCGACGCTGCTGCAACTGCTGCTACGGCTGCTAACGGAATGGGCTTCATCGGCGCGGCTATCGCTACAGGACTTTCGTGCATCGGCGGCGGCATCGCCGTTGGCTACGCTGCACCGGCAGCTATCGGCGCTACGAGCGAGGACAGCAAAAACTTCGGTAAGTCGCTTATCTTCGTTGCACTCGGCGAGGGCGTTGCGCTTTACGGAATGCTCGTTTCTATCCTTATCCTTTCCAAGCTCGGCTGATAAAAAGGCGGGATACTATGAAATTCTATCTGCTGAGCGACAACGTTGATACGCTCATGGGTATGCGGCTTGCCGGCATCGACGGCATCGTTATACATACAGAGGAAGAGGTGCGCTCGCACCTTAGGGACGTTATGCAAAGGACAGACGTTGCGGTCGTTCTGATGACGCACACGCTCGTCAAGCTTTGCCCCGAGCTTATCATGGACTACAAGCTCAATATGCGCCAGCCGCTCATCGTCGAGATCCCCGACCGTCACGGCAACGGACGCACGAGCGACTCGATCACGAAATATGTGCGCGACGCTATTGGCGTAAAGCTCGATCAATAAAAACAGACTATTTGGAGTGTATTGCTTATGATAGACGCGAACAGCAAGACAAACCGATTTTTAGAGGCTATTGAAAAATACGCCGAACAGCAGCGCTCCGAGATGCGCGCCGAGGTCGAAGCGTTCCGCGAGGAACAGCTCCAATCGGCAAACGAGGAGGGCACGGCGGCAGCCTTCGCCTTCATTCAGGAGCAAAAGCAGGAGTTCAAGGCGGCTCTCGCCAAGGAAACGGCTCTTAAAGAAACGCAGAAAAAGCGCGAGCTTTTTGAAAAGCGAAACAAAATGGCTCAGTCCGTTTTTGAAGAAGCGGCAAAAAAGCTCGTTGATTTTACGAAAACAAGCAAATACAGGGAGTACCTCGGCACCTCCGCGCGGCTTATCAAAGAAAAGCTCGGCGGCAGGCAGGCGCGCGTTCATATCTGCGAGCGCGACAAGAAATACTCCTCGCTTATCGAAGAGATCATCCCCGGCTGCACGATCGAGACCGACAGCGGTATCGTTATCGGCGGTATAAGCTGCAGCTGCGACGAGCTCTCGATAATCATCGACGACACGCTCGACACGAAGTTCGAGGAGCGCAAAAGGCTCTTTGTCGAGACATCGGGGCTCATGGTCGAATAACGAAGGGGTGGCATGATTGGAAAACAAAGACGTAATTTTCGGAATTAACGGTCCTGTCGTTACCGTTAAGGGCAGCCGCAGCTTTTCGATGATGGAGATGGTCTACGTCGGCGACAAAAAGCTCGTAGGCGAGGTCATCAGGCTCTCAAACGACGAAACGACGATACAGGTCTATGAGGAGACGACAGGTTTGCGCCCCGGCGATATCGTTACCGGCACGGGCGCGCCGATGAACGTTATTCTCGGACCGGGTATAATGGACAATATTTTCGACGGCATCGAGCGTCCTCTCGCGGCTATCGAGGAGACTACCGGCAGCGTGTTCATCTCGCGCGGCGTTTCCGTATCCTCGCTCGACGAGAAGAAAAAATGGGACGTACATATCACCGTCAAGAAGGGCGACACTCTTTCGGGCGGCGACATTTACGCTACTCTCCCCGAGACGCGCATCATCGAGCACAGAGTTCTCGTGCCGCCTGCCCTTTCGGGCGAGGTCATCAAGACGATGCCCGACGGCAAGTACACGATAAACGATACCGTTGTTGTCATCAAGGACAAAAACGGCGTAACTCACGACCTTACGCTCTGCCAGAAGTGGCCTATCAAGACGCCGCGCCCCGTTAAGGCAAAGCTCCCTGCCGACATTCCGCTCATCACCGGTCAAAGAGTTATCGACACGCTGCTGCCTATCTCAAAGGGCGGCACGGCGGCTATCCCGGGCGGCTTCGGCGCGGGCAAAACAATGACGCAGCACCAGCTTGCGAAGTGGTGCGACGCCGATATCATCATCTACATCGGCTGCGGCGAGCGCGGCAACGAGATGAGCCAGGTGCTCCAGGAGTTCAAGGAGCTTATCGACCCGAAGTCCGGCAGACCTATGACCGACAGAACGGTGCTCATCGCGAACACCTCGAATATGCCCGTTGCGGCTCGTGAAGCGTCGATCTACACGGGCATCACGCTCGCGGAGTACTACCGCGACATGGGCTACCACTGCGCTATCATGGCGGATTCCACGTCCAGATGGGCGGAAGCCCTTCGTGAGATATC
>OMPZ01000288.1 GCA_900313125.1 uncultured Eubacteriales bacterium
CTTGAGGTCATCTGCACAGGCGCAGCGGTAAACGACCCGAAATCACGAGTGATCGCAAATATCCACAAGGTCGGCACGGCTATTATAACCATTACCGACGGCGACAAGGTATACAAGTATGAATGGAGTAATACCATCACAAATGGGTGGTATAAAACCTCTGATAGACTCATTAGTTAAGTTTTAATTCTTCTATTAACCACACTTTACTGATTCAGGAGTGTGGTTAATAGGAGTTATATATGAAGTTATACATTAGACATATTCAAATTAAAAAAGAAAGGATTTTTGGTTATGAAAAAGTGTAAAATTTTTATCGCAGTACTGCTTGCAATGGTTATTTCAATAACGACATGTGTATCAGCTTCGGCAGCTACAAGCTAGTATTACACGACAGAAAAGGGTATTGAATATAAATGCCAAGGTTCGTGCGAAGTCAACGCCTATGCCGTCAGCTCCAACACACGCGCAGAAACCGTTCATGGCGATCATCTGCCCGCAAATTATATGTGCTTGGTTGCAACTCTTTACAACAGCAACAACGAATTAGTAGCTTCTACAGGCATGAGATACAATCCCAGCGGCACTTACACAATGAGTGTACATGCTACCAGCTCAGTAACCGGAACATACCACTCAATAGGAATGGCTCTGTTTTACACCGGCAGCGTAAATTCCAGCGGAAACTACAATTATTCCGGATTTAACCTCATTGACCCTATTTACCAGTATTATGCAAGCTCATCGTCAAGTTCTTCCCCTGCTCCGTTATCAATACAGCCGAGTGCTGCTTATCAGGTCAATCGTGATGGCTTGACATACGGTTCGGGTATGTCCTATGAGCTCTGCGGTGAATACCCCGATCTAATACAGGCGGTTGGCACAAACGGCAATTCCGGCTATGTTCGCAATACCGATGTGATGTATATTGCAAAGGACACGGAAGATGCTGCCGAATACTCCAAAACTGTCGAAGGCTCAACGATCCCTGTATATGACATTGACGGAAACATTATAGATACATTTATTCTTACGGGAACTTGTGAGATCAATGCATAAAGACTATTCACATAACTAAAATGTCTAATAAGTATAACTTTTTCCGCTAAACAAAAAACGGTACGGCAAACGCTGTGCCGTTTTTTGTTTAAAAAAATTTTATTGCCCGGTAGAAAAATCACCCCTTTAAATTGTTTATAATATAGAAGGGAGATGAACGAGCGATGCACATTGACAAGCAGGATTTTGAACAGGCTGTGCGGGAGCATTCCGACGCGATGCTGCGCTGCGCATACGCGTACTGCGGCAGCGTTGCCGACGCCGAGGACATAGTTCAGGAGGCTTTTATAAAGTACCTGAAAAAAGCGCCGCAGTTCTCCGACGAGAACCACCGCAAGGCGTGGCTGCTGCGCGTGGTGATAAACCTGTCGAAAAATCTGACGCTTTCCTTCCGGCGCAGAAATAAGACCGATCTGCCCGAGGAGCTGCCCGACCCGAGCGACCCCGTGAAGGATAGCGAGGTGTGGCTGCTGGTGTACGAGCTGCCGGCGAAATACCGCATACTCGTCGAGCTTTATTACCGCGAGGGCTTCACGATCCGTGAGATATCCGAAATAACGGGCGTCCGCGTTCCGACCGTGGGCAAACGCCTTGAAAAAGCGCGGCAGCTATTGAAAAATATTTATAAGGAGGAACAGCCATGAAGGATATTGAAAAGCTTTTGCGCGACACGCAAGCCCAGCAGCTCGGCAAGCTCGGGTTTGGGGATAAGCAAAGGCTGTACGATCTGTACGGCGCAGCCGACCGTACCGCGACAAGAAGCCTCACCCGTACTTTTTATATTATTGCAGCCGCTGCGGCAGTAACAGCCGTAATGCTTTCAGTTTCGGCAAACGCAGGCAACACGTCGCTGCGCGAGCTAGTCAAAGCCAAAACTGATGATCTTCCCATAACCGACGACAAACGCGCCGAGATGGCGGAACGAATCGCAGCGTGGGAGATCACGCCGGAGGAATTTGAATCGCACAGCTTTGAGATAGGCGCAAACAGCTACGGCGAAACCTACGGCAGCCTTTTTGACGGCGTTGATCTCATAGCCGTAGGCGGCTGCGATAATGATGAGGATATAACAGGATATGTATATCTGAGCGATTACTCCTGTATGCTCTTCAACAGCGTCTGCGCTGATTTTGGGATAACCACATCAAACAGAGAGCATTATCTCCATGATCTGGAGTGGGTGTACGTTTACGACTGCGAGGGCACACAAATACTCGGAAAGTATATGAACAGCGGCTTTAAAACAAACGCACAACTTGAACAGCCCGATACAAAGGCGCAGTTCACCTGCGGCAACGCAGATTCTGTCGCCAAATACGAAGCTATAGCCGAAAGCCGCACGGAAGATAAGCTTGCCGCTGGTCTCGCTGTTGAAGAAAGATCCGTAACAGAGCTTGACGAAAAATACGGCTACAGCAGTACGCTTACCTCCCCCATCTCCTGCTACGGCACAGACGGCGTACTGGTCACGGGTTATGTATACAAAGAGGATATGGCGTGGCTGAACAACAACACAAAGGGCAATGGAATAGACGAGAGGTCTCTTGAGATCCAAGATGCGGCAGCCAACGGCAGGCTGAGAAACTGGATATATGTTTACGCAGAGGACAAAACGACCGTTATCGGAAAATATGTGATCGACTACGCGGCGTCCGGAATAATTACCCGACCGAACGAGGAATTGGAGGAGTTCTTCGAGGAACATGACTGCGAGCTTGCAGGATTTCGGTACGGCTTTATGACAAACGATCAGCTTGACACTCTCGCGTCGAAAAAATACATTATTGACGGAACAGACATTGACGAATATACCGAAACGGCGCAGCAGCGTTCGGCAAAATGACGGAAAGGAAGGCGTTGTTTTATGAAGATTCAATATAAAAAGCTTGCTTTTTCAATTTTAGCTGCCGCCGTACTTTGTACTGCAACTGTAATTACAGCTTTTTGCGACAGTCGTTTGAGCCGCCTTGAAATAAATGTCAATAATATAGAATACGTCTGTGAAACGGAAATTACTGCCAATTCCGACGGCGCACACGCCGCAATTCGGGCGGCACGCGCCGACGGAGAAGCTATAGATGCCGGATCTGTCGGTCTCGACTTGATCATGTTTCGCGAGGACGGTGCGCTGATGGGCAGCACAGGCGACTTTTACTCAAGTGAAAGCACAAACGAGCTGACACAAACGTATGACACTTCTTTAAAAGGCAGCTACTTTGCATTTGGCAAAATATCTTGCTGGAAGGGAGAAAGCAACATTCTCCCCTCATACGAATCGCACCTAACAGGACCCACACGATCTGTGATATGCAAATAACAAGAAAGGGAGAACCAAATCGGTTCTCCCTTTTTATCGTACTATTACAGTCTGCCTTCCTGATAAGCCTTCTGGTTCTCGATGCTTTCTGCCATGAGCTTTTGCATGAGC
>OMPZ01000205.1 GCA_900313125.1 uncultured Eubacteriales bacterium
CTTAAGGTTTTTCAATTGAAATTTATTGAAATCTTAAGACTTAAAATAAAAAATATCAAAGTCGCTTCGCTCCATTTTTTAGAAACTCTCTAAAAAGATAAATCTAATAAAAGGAGCGAAGCGATTTTCAATTATTATTAATTTTTCAGTTTTAAGTTTTCAGTCTTAAGTTGATAACATTGGTGACTGAGGGGCATTATTGGCTTGTATTACTGCCGGTATTCATTGATAATATCGGTGATGACGTCAACAAGCAGCTTGACTTCGTGCTCGCCGATCATGGGTTCTTCGTGCGATCCGCCTATGCCGGAGTCGTCCGTCAGGAAAACGTATGTGCCGCCCGTCTCTATCGCGATGGCGCGTCCGAAGGTCTCAACGTCGAGGTCGCTGCCCGAACCTACTACAGGGATAAGGCGAATGCCCTTTTTCGCAGCCGTCTCGACCGACGCCGCAAGGCTGTCTGCCGCTTCCCTGTACGGGGGCGCGTCGAAGATCAAAAACGCCAGCTTAACGGAGTCCTCCGACCAATCCGCGGCGTTCATCGTCTCGTCGAGAGCCTGTGCTACAGCCGCGATCTGACCCTTGCCGCCTGCTGCTTCTTCCCTGTTGATCGTATCCTGTACCTTTTTTACATCCGACGAAAAGCCGCTGCACTTGGTCAGGTACTCGTCGCCCTCGTCGCGGTAGAAGTTTACGGAATACCGCGTGTCCGCGTCGCCTATACGGTTTGTGATCTCGGTGAACTCGCTCTGCAAAAACGTCATTTCGTCATACATCGAGCCTGTCGAATCTATAATGAACATTATGTCCGCCTTGCTGTATTTCCTGCCCTCGCCGTCAAGCACAAGCTCCGCCTGCGAGGAATATACCGATGAGCCGCCCTGACTGCCGCTTTCCGCAATAGTCACGGGCGTTTTTTCACCGCCTGCTGCCCTGATATAAACGGTATTGCCGCCGTTCTTGTTTATCAGATAAACGCGCCCGTCATAGTCGGAAACGCCTGCCCACACCACATTGTCCTTTTCGTCTACAAGCTCGACCTTCGCATTCGGCACGGGCTTGCCGTCCTTCGTCTTGACAGTTACGGCGATCCTTTTCGTCGGGTCAAGACCGAACGCCGGGAACGTAAGTCTTTCGGAGCTTATCAGATTGGAAAAAAAGCCCCAGTTTTCGTTATCGCTCCAAACGCCTGCCGTGAGCTGACCGAACTCGGGGAAGTCCCTCGTGTAGACATCGCCGAGCCCCGTTTCCTCTTCGACCAGAACGTCAATGTCAGCTTCATCGTCGTAGCCGTAGTCGTAATCAGCGGCACTGCCCTGGGTAACTGCCGCGCCGGTCGCTTTTTGGGTCCCGGTATTCATATCGTCCGTGAAGAAAGCATCTGTCTCGGGGTAAACGTTCATTCCGCAGCCTGCCGTGCAAAGCATAACGGCAAGAGCCGCACAAATAGTTCTTTTTTTCAACATAAGAGATTCCTCCTTTGATTTTGCAGTTTTGCATTTCTGCATTTCTGTTAATTAGTCGCACGAAAAGTCGGTATCCCTCACAGATTTATAAAAAATAATAAAAAGATCGAACCGTTTCAGCTTTTGAAACGGTTCGTCTTTTGGCAGAAAAAATATATCTTACTTTATTTTACAGCCTCGAATGCAGCGTCAAGAGCTGCGATGAGGTCGTCGGAGTTTTCGATACCTATTGAAAGGCGGATAGTGTTCGGCTTTATGCCCTGGTCGAGAAGCTCGGCGTCGGTAAGCTGTGAGTGCGTTGTGCTTGCCGGGTGGATAACGAGCGACTTAACGTCGGCAACGTTTGCGAGCAGCGAGAAGATAGCGAGGTTGTCGATGAACTTCTTTGCTGTCTCGTCGTCGCCCTTGATCTCAAATGTGAAGATCGAACCGCCGCCGTTCGGAAGATACTTCTTGTAAAGCTCGTGGCTCGGCTCGCTTTCGAGCGACGGGTGATGAACTGCTTCCACCTGCGAATGCGAATCGAGGTACTTCACGATCTTGAGCGCGTTCTCAACGTGGCGTTCAACACGCAGAGAGAGCGTTTCAAGACCCTGAAGGAACAGGAACGCGTGGAACGGCGAGAGCGTTGCACCGGTGTCTCTGAGAAGGATAGCGCGGATATATGTTACGAACGCTGCCGGACCTACCGCGTCGGCAAACGAAATGCCGTGATAGCTCGGATTCGGCTCGGAGATCCACGCGTACTTGCCGGAGGACTTCCAGTCGAAATTGCCGCTGTCGATGATAACGCCGCCGATAGCCGTGCCATGACCGCCGATAAACTTAGTTGCCGAATGAACGACGATATCTGCGCCGTACTCTATCGGTCTTACGAGGTAGGGCGTTGCAAAGGTCGAGTCTACAACGAGCGGAATGTTGTGGTCGTGAGCGATATTTGCGACCTTCTCTATGTCGATGAGGTTGGAGTTCGGGTTGCCGAGCGTCTCGATGAAGATCGCCTTCGTGTTCTCCTTGATAGCGTTCTCGAATGCGCCCTCTTCGTCGGGGTCTACGAACGTAGTCGTAACGCCGGAGTTGAGCGGAAGAGTGTGCGCGAGCAGATTGTATGTGCCGCCGTAGATCGTCTTTGACGCTACGATGTGCTCGCCGTTCTTAGCAAGCGCGCCGATCGTGTAGCTGATAGCCGCCGCGCCCGACGCCGTAGCGAGAGCCGCAACGCCGCCCTCGAGCGACGCTATTCTCTGCTCGAAAACGTCCTGAGTCGGGTTGGTGAGTCTGCCGTAGATGTTGCCGGCGTCACGCAGACCGAAACGATCTGCTGCGTGCTGTGAATTGTGGAATACGAACGAGGTAGACGCGTAGATCGGTACGGCGCGTGCGTCCGTTGCGGGGTCTGCCTGCTCCTGTCCTATGTGAAGCTGTCTTGTCTCAAAGTTCCATGTTTTTGTATCCTTAATGTTCTTTACGCTGCTCATTTTATTTTCTCCTTCTGCGATATTCGCTGTTAGTTTTTAATTATAATGTTGTTTTTGAATAAGTATCGTTTTCGTGCCGGTCAAGCGTCACATTCGTGTGTTTACCGGCAGCACGGTAACCGATGTATTGTTCATACTCATTTCTGCCGCCTCTCTTTCCTGTCTTTACCTATATTATACATAGGTTTTGTGTATTTGTCAAATATGCAAAATATATGATGAGTTATAGGCTGGAGTTATAAGTGCGGCTTTATCGAAAAAATCAGATTATCAGCTTTCTTTTGCGCCGCGGGGCGGTCACGCGGCAGTTTACAAGTATCGTGTCCTCCCCTATCAGGCGGATATTCGCCCACGGTATGACCGTATCGTTCTGCCTGCCGAACAGCCCGAAAAACTTCGGTCTGCCGTATATCACTATCGCCACAAGACAGGCGTTTTTCGTGTCGATCTCAACGTCGTCAACGCAGCCGAGCAGCGCGCCGTCCGACTCGTTTATCACTTCTTTATGTCGAAGCTGTGCGATCCTGCAAGCCATATACAACACCTCCGCGATCATTATATGCGGAGAAAAAGAAAAAGATTCGTTGACATTCGACACGATTTGAGATATTATAATAAGGATCAAACAAATAATGTTTTTTCGATGTTTCACTTTACTTATTACACAAAAGAGGTGACGGTATGGCAGAAGCAAAAGAAAAAGCCGCCAAAGACACAGTTGACATAAACACGCCGCTGTTCAAGCTTGCCGCGCCCGTATTCATTCAGGCTCTGCTGGCAATGCTGATCGGTTACGCCGATTCGCTCATGCTTACGCGCTACTCCGACACGGCTGTCGGCGCGGTCGGCAACGCGAATCAGGTGCTTGGCTTTCTAACGCTTGCGTTTACTATCATTTCGAGCGCGTCGGGCGTTGTGGTGTCGCAGTACCTCGGCGCAAAGGCGACCGACAAGCTCAGCCGTATATATACCGTCGCGCTCGCGTTCAATTTTGCGCTCAGTCTGACTATCAGCATTATCGTGTTCTCGCTGAGCGAGGTGCTGCTCAGGTTCATGCAGCTGCCCGACGAGATGATGCCGGACGCGATGAGCTACATGAGGATAGTCGGCGGATTCATATTTCTTGAAGCGCTGATGGACACGTTCTACCAGTTCCTTCGCAGCAACGGCAAGATGGTTTTCGGAATGGTGCTGTCGCTGACGACGAACGTACTCAATATAATAGGAAACTATCTGTTCCTTTACGGTCCGCTGAAGTTTATCGGGCTGGGCGCGTCGGGCGTTGCGATATCGAGCGTTTTCAGCCGCTTCGTCGGTATGATCGTTATCGCGGTTTATTTCAAGTTTAACATCGAGGGCGACATCTCGATCAAATATCTGCGCCCGTTCCCGAAGGATATACTCGAAAGCCTTTTGAAGCTCGGCATTCCGACGGCAGGCGAAAACATATCCTACAACATTTCGCAGATCGTTATTTCGGCGTTCGTGAACACAATGGGTATCGTCGCGATAAACACGAAGATATACTGCGGCTCGCTGACGAATTTTTCATACTTATACTCCGTTTCGGTGGCGGTGGCGACGCAGATAATCGTCGGTCACGCCGTCGGCGCGAAGGAATACGACCTTGCGTACAAGCGCGTGATAAAGTCGCTCGTACCCGCTTTGCTCATCTCGGTCGGTATCGCTGCGGCAAACTTCCTGCTGTCGCCGCTCACGCTGCCGATATTCACCGACAACGCTCAGGCTATCGCGCTCGGTCACGACATAATGCTGATCGCGATCGTTCTTGAGATCGGACGAACGTGCAACCTTGTCATCATCAACTCCATGCGCGCGGCAGGCGACGTGAAGTTCCCGACGATGCTCGGTATCATTTCGATGTGGGGCGTATCGGTGCTGTTCGCGTTCATTCTCGGCATCGCGCTCGACCCCGTTTTGCACCTTGGGCTGAGGGGCGTATGGATAGCTATGGCGGCAGACGAGATAGTCCGCGGCATCATCGTCAGCATACGCTGGAAGCGCGGCTCGTGGAGAAACAAAAGGATAGTTAAAGATAACGAATAGCAAAAAAACAGACCGTTTGCTCACAAAGAGCAGCGGTCTGTTTGTTATATTTATCATTCTTTTGTAAGTCCGGCGAATTTCGCCATGAGCTTTTTTGTGCCTACCGAGTCGAATGCTATCTCAAGCAGCACATCGTTTCCGATCGGCTTTGCCGAGATAACGAGACCCTTGCCGAACGTTTTGTGTATTACGGTGTCGCCCGCTATGAGGTTCGTGTCTCCCTTCGGCGCGGCAGCCGCCGTCGGTGCGAACGCCTTTGCGCTCGCCATGAGCTTTGGTTTCGGGCGCGCCGTTTCGCCGACCTCCGACGCAGTTTTTACAACGACAGTCGAATCGGTCATGTTGAGGTACTCCGTCGGTATCTCGCCCACAAAGGTCGAGGGGCGGTTGTACTTCGTCGTACCGTACAGCAAACGCTGCTTTGACTTCACCATGTAAAGCTTTTCCTTCGCGCGCGTTATCGCAACGTAAGCAAGGCGGCGTTCCTCCTCAAGCTCCTCCTCGTCATAGATGGCGCGAACGCCCGGGAAGATGCCGTCCTCCATTCCGGGAATGAACACCACGGGGAACTCGAGACCCTTTGCGCTGTGCATCGTCATGAGAACGACGCTGTCGGCGTCCTCGTCGTAGTTGTCGATATCGGTGAGCAGCGATATCTCCTCAAGGAAGCCGTACAGGCTCGCCTCGTCGCCGTTGTCCTCCTCGTACTTCACGAGGTTCGACTTAAGCTCCTCGATATCCTGCATACGCTGCTCGTAGTCGTCCTTTTCCTTTTTAAGGAACGACTCGTAGCCGATATCGCTTACGATCTTCGCATACAGCTCTGCAAGCTTCATCGAGCCTTCCTCAACGATATCGGAGTAGCCGTTTATCATCTCGACAAAGGCGTGCAGCTTGCCCGACGCCTTTGCGAGCGCGTCGTACTCCTCGGCGCGGCTGATAACGTCAAAAATGGAGATACCCTCGGCAGCCGCGATATCCATCGCCTTTGCGACTGTCGAATCGCCGATAGCGCGTTTCGGCTTATTGATGATACGGCGCAGACGAACGTTGTCGTTGGGGTTGTTTACCACCTGCAAATAAGCGATCATGTCGCGGATATGCTCACGGTCATAGAAACGGTGACCGCCGATTATCCTGTGCGGGATACCCTTTCTGACGAACATCTGCTCGATGCCGTTACTCTGCGCGTTGACCCTGTAAAGCACGGCGAAGTCGCTGAACGCTCTGCCCGACGCTACGCCCTCAAGTATCGTGTCGGCGATGAACGACGATTCCTCGCGCTCGTTTCTCACGGTATGCAGCTCGATTTTGCTGCCCTCGTTGTTTTCGGTCCAGAGAGTTTTCCCCTTGCGCGCCCTGTTGCAGCTTATAACGGCGTTTGCCGCGTTGAGTATCGTCTTTGTGCTGCGGTAATTCTGCTCAAGGCGAATGACCCTTGCGTTTCTGAACGTGCTTTCAAACGAGAGGATATTCTCGATAGTCGCGCCGCGGAATTTGTAGATACTCTGGTCGTCGTCGCCGACAACGCAGAGGTTGTTGTACTTTTCGGCGAGCATACTTACGAACCTGTACTGAACGCGGTTCGTGTCCTGATACTCGTCTACCATTATGTATCTGAACTTCTCCTGATAATAATTGAGCACCTCAGGCTCCTTTTCAAACAGCTCGACCGTCTTTGAGAGAAGGTCGTCGAAGTCCATAGCGTCAGCCTCTTTGAGTCTGTTCTGATAGAGCGCGTACGCCTTAGCGATCGAGATAAGCCTGTTGTCGCTGCCGGCGTTTCGCATATACTGCTCGGGCGATATCATCGCGTCCTTTGCCGCCGATATCTCAGCCATTATCGACTTATGCGAAATGATCTTATCGTCGAAATTGAGCGCCTTCTGGCAATCCTTGATAAGTCGCTTCTGGTCGTCGGTATCGTAGATAGCAAAGCGCGAGGAATAGCCGAGACGCTCGCCGTACCGTCTGAGGATACGCGCGCAGGTGGAGTGGAACGTCGCCGCCCAGATGCTGTTAGCGTCCTCGCCTACGCGCTGCTCGATCCTCTCCTTCAGCTCTCCCGCCGCCTTATTGGTGAAGGTGATGGCGAGGATATTCCACGGGCGAACGGGGTTTACCGACAGGTGATATTTGAGCGCGCCGTCCGGCTCATCGCCGCCGTTCAGAAAAGCGTTGATCTGGTCAAGCTCTTCATCCGAGAGCGAGCCGAAAAACTCTTCCGAATTATACGCGTCACCGTATTCGATGAGATTTGCGATCCTGTTTACGAGCACAGTCGTTTTTCCCGAGCCTGCGCCTGCAAGTATAAGCAGCGGGCCGTTCACATGGAACACGGCTTTGCGCTGCATGGAGTTCATTCTTGAAAACTCCTTTTCAAGCACCTTTTTTCTTAGAGCTATCAATTCTTGTTTATCGGGCATTTATGTATGCTTCCTTTCTCTGAGTATCATACCGCCGTGCCCAAAAGCTGCGGCAGCGGCGGTAATTGTGCAGACATTTTATTTTTTGTTTTTACTCTTTTTCTGTTTCTTTTCTTTCCTGAGGGATTCCTCTTTAGCGGCTTTGCTTTCGGCGTCGAGCATTTCAAAGTCGATATCCTCGGCGGTTTTCAGCGTGGGCATAAACTTTTCGGCAAGGTGCCCTCTGCCCTTGATATAGAACGTGCCGAGCACGGAGAACACGACCGCGCCGATACAGTTTACCATGAGATCCTTCATTGTATCCTTTATGCCGATATCGAGGTAGCCGTCGTAGGAAAATGTCTGAGAAACGCCGCCGACCGTGCCGGTGATGGTCGACCTGACATT
Organism: uncultured Eubacteriales bacterium; assembly: GCA_900313125.1. Lineage (GTDB taxonomy): Bacteria > Bacillota > Clostridia > Oscillospirales > Acutalibacteraceae > RUG592. The sequence continues at coordinate 7,825 of OMPZ01000205.1, forward strand.
CTCGACGATGACCGCGGAATTTGCCCCGGAGGGGTTTATCGCTGTATTGGTCGTAGCGATCGTATTATAGATGAAATCGCGCTGCATATCTATGCGGAAAAATGTTTCCATAGCGAACTCGAAGAACTCCCACAGCACGCCGACCGTCATTGAAAAGCAGAACGCGACGAACGCGACGAAAAACGGCGACGCGGTGAAGTGGAATTTCGGGTCGTTATTGAGCACGTCGATCAGCGCAAAGCCTATCGCCGCCATGAGAAAGCCGTTGAGCGTATGCAGCATTGTATCCCACGAATGGAACGTGCCATAGAAATTCTGTATCTCTCCGAGTATCTCCGCAGAGAAGATGAACAGGAGGATAACCACCTCAAGTGCCGACGGCAGCTTTACCTTGAGCTGCTTGCCTGCAAACGCAGGGATCATAAAAAGCAAGAGCGTCATCACGCACAGCATGGCGTTATAATAATTCCCGAGCAGTACCTGGTGCGCAAGCGTAAGTATCACGAGCACGCGCAGGACAACGTAGATTATGACCACACGTTTCGGTCTGCCGTCGATATACGAATGGAACTCGCCGAGCATTCTTTTGACAATATTCGGTTTCTTTTCTTTATTAACTTTCTTATCCGCCATAATATTCCCCCTGATCTCCTGACTTGCGAGGATCAAGAAATATCCAACACCTATTGTACCAAATTTCGCCCCTCAAGTCAAGCGCGGGCGCCCAAGCGGGCGCAGGCATATACGCGTTTAACCTTTAGTGTAATGCACAGCTTCATCGCCGCGCGGGTCGGCGCTCCCAGAGTGCCTACTTTGTTTTAGGCGCGGAGTTTATATTAACGACATTACTACATAAAGATCTATCGGTCTAAACTAAACTCAACACACACAAAATCCAATTTACACGATAACTGCCGCATTAAAACACGGCGCAGCAAACGCTGCGCCGATGTGTTTGGACTGTATTATCCGCCGAAGAAACCGTCCTCGTCGTATTTGTTGTTCTGCTCGGGCGCGCCGTAGAAACCGCCCTGACCGCCGGAGTAACCGCCGTCATCGAGGAAACCGCCGCCTTGACCGCCGGAATATCCGCTGTCATCAAGGAAGCCGCCGCTGCCGGAATAATCGCTGTCGTCAAGGAAGCCGCCGGACGATCCGCCAAGCATACTGCCCGCGAAGGGATCCTCGCCGCCCTGCGACTGGAACGCCGGGCTGAAACCGCCGCTGCCGCCGGACGAATCCTCGCCGAGCATATCGTTTCCGCCTTCCTTGCGCGGCGTTACGCCGTAGGACGCGTCGGAGTCACCGAACATCTTATCGGAGCCGTCCTCGTTTTTATTGCCGGACTTTCTTTCCTGCTCCATGCGGTATGCCATTCTCTCGTCCTCGATCTTGTCGATATCGGCGTTTTTGTTGATCGCCTGTATCGTAAGTATCACGGCGAACACGGTGAGCGCCGCGAAGATGAGCGAGATCAGGAATCTGACGATCATCGACTTGACAGGGACGGTAATATCGAGCGTATACTCGGAAAGCTTCAGGTTTGCGTAAGGCGTTTTTGCCTTTAGCGCTTCTGCCACAGCCTTTTCATCGGACGTGATCGCCTTCAGAACGCCGGAAAGCTCGTAGCCGTCGCCCGACCCGCCGTTAGAGGACGACGCTCTGAAAACGTCGTTGAGCGCAACATATCCCGGTGAACCGTTGACCGTCTTTACGAGAACGAGCGTATCTATTTTGTTTTTATTGTCGATCGCCTGCCCCTTGAGCGGAACGAGATAATAATAGCTGCCGTTTGAAAGCGCGCCGTCGTTATCTGCTGCTTCCGCGCCGAGAACATTGTAGATAACGCCCCCGACAGGTCGGTTCTCGCGGTATTCGCTGTACGCTTCCGTATTGAAATCGAGCGTGCCGCCGCCGAAGAATTTGTTTGACACAACGCCGAGAACGGGAGCGGAGATCACAAGCGCGACTATAAGACAGACGAGCGCCGCCGCCGCTTTCGGTATAACAAGAGCCTTTCTCATTTAATGTACACCTCTTACGCTTTCCCGCAATAAACGAAGAAAGCCATTTTCTGTAAATAAATTTTACCACAGTTTACCTTCTTAGTCAACAATAACGCCGTTTAAACTGCTAAATTATTTTTTATTAGAAGAACTGCGCCCGCTTTTGAAACGGACGCAGTTTTCAATTTATTATTGATCTTTGTATCGATAGCGCGAGTAATACGAGCTGTCGTCGCGGTAGCTGCTCGACTCCTGACCGTAGCTGATACCGTCCTTCGACTGGTATTCGCTGTCCGATGAACCGTAGTTCAAACCGCTCTGCGACTGGTATGTGCTGCCGGAAGTACCGTAGCCCGAA
>OMPZ01000046.1 GCA_900313125.1 uncultured Eubacteriales bacterium
AAAAAATATTATAATATATTTATGAGATCACTATCAAACGCGGATCGTTATCGAACGTTTCCGAAAGGGAGGGTCATTATGAGATCTGAAAGTAAAAAAGACCTCAGAAGTCTTGCGCTCTATCTGCTGATTTGTTTTGTCGCGACTTATGCGGTCGAGTTTGTTGTGTGCCGATATGCATTGGAATATGTTCAGCCTGCGCTGATCGGGGTAATGTTTATCCCCATAATATCGACCGCTATAGTGTGCCGCGGGCTTACCCGTGAGAAAGCCGGAGTAAACTGGAAGCCAAATATAAAAAAGAGCTTCGGCTGGTTTTTGGCGGCATGGTTTTCTCCCGCTTTATTCACTCTTCTCGGTGCGGTCGTCTATTTTGCCTTGTTCCCGAAAATGGTCAGCCCTGAAATGGAAGGGCTGACAACAATGCTTGCCCAACAGGGAGCGCCTGTCGAAAACGGAACGATACAGGGTATGCCGCTGTCAATGTTCATCATGATCCAGAGTGTGACGGCTGTTATCATCGCGCCGTTCGTAAATGCGATCGCAGCCGTCGGAGAAGAGGTCGGCTGGCGTGGATTCCTTACGCCGCTGCTTACGCGCCTTACGGGGCGCAAGCTTGCCTTGATACTTTCCGGCGTTATCTGGGGTCTGTGGCACGCACCGCTCATCTTACTCATCGGCTATGAGTACGGTACAGGTTATTTCGGCGAGCCTTGGCTCGGGATCATACTGTTCTGCTACATCACGACGCTCCTCGGTGTTTTGCTGACTTATCTTTACGACAGAACAAACAGCATACTTGCGCCTGCGCTGTTTCACGGCGCGTTCAACGCTATAGCTTCTGTGCCGTTGTTTTTTTCGGTCGCCGAGGGAAATAATATGCTGCTCGGTCCTGCGCCAAACGGTCTTGTATCGTCGATACCGCTTATGATAGCTGCTGTTTTGCTTTTTTTCCTTACGAGGGCTAAAGCAGCAGAGCCTGCTGCCGAAGAAGAGGAAGCGGCTGCAGAAATATCTTCCGAAAAAGGAGAGTGACATAACAACAATGAAAAAGCTTTTTCAAAAAACAAAAATGTTCGCCGAGGCGAAGGCACAGAGCGAAGGACATAATTTCTTCGCCGAGATCGTCATCTTTTTTTTAGTGTTCTTGGTGATCTCAATCGTGGAAAGTATACCGTCCATCGTCGCAGGCATCGTCGGCATGATGAGCGATCAGCACATGATCGAAGTTGTCGATCAGTTCAATAAAGGCATTATTACCTACGAGGAATATACAAAAGAGGTAACGGCATTCGAGACGCAGGGCAGCTTTATGCTGATCTCTCTTTTCTCGACCGCGATATGCACGATACTTACGATCGTCTTCTGCCGCTTTATCGAGAAAAGACGGCTTTCGACAATGGGCTTTCGCAAAAACACCGCCCTGCCCGAGTATCTCGTCGGCGCGGTCATCGGCTCTGTGATGTTCTCGCTTGCGGTGGGGCTGTGCCTGCTTACCGGCGCGCTTGAGTTCGAGGGCGCGGTAAACAACATAGAATGGGGCGTAATCGGGCTGTTCTTCGTCGGCTATCTAATTCAGGGCATGAGCGAGGAGGTAATGTTCAGAGGTTACTTCTTCGTGTCGCTGTCGAGAAGATCGCATATCGCGCTTGCGGTGTTCCTTTCGTCGCTTGCGTTTGGCTGCGCACACCTCGGCAACCCCGGCGTTACTGCGCTTGCTGTTATCAACATTACGCTGTTCGGCGCTTTTGAAGCGTTCTACATCATGAAGCGCGGAAATCTCTGGGGCGTTTGCGCGATACACTCGCTGTGGAATTTCATTCAGGGTAATTTTTACGGCATAAGCGTGAGCGGACTCGGCGAGACGGACAGCATTTTCAGAATGAAAATGGTTGAAGAAAAAAGCCTGATAAACGGCGGCGATTTCGGTCTTGAAGGCGGACTTGCCGTGACTGTGGTGCTTGTAGTATGCATCGCTGCAATTATGCTGACAAAGACGAAGGCATCGGAAGTATACGACGAAGAAAACGCGCCGATCGTTCTGCCTGCGATCGACGGGGAATGATCTCAAAACAAAGCGGCGGTATCCCGAAAAGGATACCGCCTTTTATTTATGAAGATACTCAGTAATTTTCCGCGCGAAGCTGGAAATATGACTGCGGGTGAGAGCACACAGGGCAGACCTCGGGCGCCTGCGTACCCGTCACGATGTGACCGCAGTTGCGGCATTGCCACACCTTGACCTCCGATCGTGAAAAGACCTCCTGCGCTTCAACGTTCCTGAGAAGAGCGTGGTAACGCTCATCGTGGCTTTTTTCGATCTCGCCGATCTTGCGAAATTTCTCCGCAAGCTCCGGGAAGCCCTCCTGATCGGCAGTTTCGGCGAAGCCTGCGTACATATTCGTCCATTCGTAGTTTTCGCCGTTTGCAGCCGAAGCGAGATTCTGCGCCGTGCATTCGATGCCGCCCAGCTCCTTGAACCAGATCTCGGCGTGTTCCTTTTCGTTGTTTGCCGTCTCGGTAAACAGGGCGGCTATCTGTTCAAAGCCCTCCTCCTTCGCCTTCGCCGCGAAAAACGTGTATTTGTCGCGCGCTTCGGCTTCGTCGGTGAAGGCCTTGCGAAGATTTTTCTCCGTCTGAGTTCCCGTGTATTTCGTCACGGGCGTGTCCTCAATCTTTTCGCAGCGGTCGCTTGCCGCGCCGCAGCAGGGGCAGGCAGGCTGCTTTTCCTGCGAGTCAAAAATGTGGTCGCACTCGTCGCATTTGTATTTTGGCATATACGTTCTCCTTGATAATATGATAAATGCCGCTTTGCCGAGTCTTGGCAGAGCGGCTCTATACAGGTATTATCTCACAAATATGCCGGAATATTTATTGAATTGAATTAAAAATTAATACAGCGGTTTGTCAAAGCTTAACAGCTTGTAGAAGGTGCTGTTGTAAAGCTCGCTTTCGCTTGGAAACAGCGCGCCCATAGACTTGTAGGAGCGGCACGAATCGGGCGTATGATGGAAGAAATCGAGCACCGCCACGTCAAGCGCCTTCAGCGCGCTGCAGATCTTGCTCGCGGCGCGGCATTCGTCAATAGAGGGGAGAGGTGACATCGTATCGTGCGCGAACGCGAACACGGCGTAATAAGCCTTGCTGCGAACGGACGCCCTGCCAACAGAGCGAATGCACGACGTTTCGTCGCTTTTGTCATAGCGGATCGCTTCGCTGTATATCACCTGTCCGCCCGAACTGAGGAACACGCAGAAAAGTGTTCCCTTCGGTGCAGCCGAGCATTTTTCGGAGACGAACGCAGTCAGCTCCGGCGTTATTATGTTACCTCGTCTTTCCTGCGAACGGTAGTATGATTTGTACACATCGGAAAAATTCGCGACAAAGTACAGCCAGAAGGCGGCACGCTTAGTAAGCCCGGCTTTTTCAAGCTCTTCGGGAGTCGCTTTGAAAACACCGGCAAGAGAACCGAAGTACTCAAGCAGCTCGTGCGCCATTGGATTCGTGTTCTTGCGCGCAACGGCATAAAAAAGCAGCAGTTCAAGAAATTCGTGCTCCTCGAGCGAGTCTATGCCGTATTTCTCGGCTCGGGCGCGCAGCCGCTGTCTGTGACCCGAGTGTCCGTTTTTTGCCATACCTTTTTCTCCTTTGGTAAAAGCTCGGCTCTGAAAGCCGGACGATTTTTAACATCAGGCTTTCAGAGCCGCGATCATCGTTATTGCTCTGCAGGCGGATACTTATCCCACCTGTACTCCATCTTGACGACTTCGTCGTTGTCGAAATACAGCAGAAGCGCTTTGTCGCCAATGCTGTACCTGTAGATCATGCTGTACGACTGACCGGGAGCCGGTGTCTCGATATCGCCGCTGTCGCTGTCGGCGTCCGTGGTATCGGTGATATCCGTGTCGTCCGGGGGCAGCGATACGTCCTCGTCCGTGTCGTTTTCCGCGGACTGTTTGCCCTCTGCCGCGTCCGTCTCAGGCTGAGTGCTTTCCGTTTCTTCGGGCGGCTGCTCTTCTTCTGGCTGCGGCTGCGTATCCTCCTGCGGTTCTTCGGCAGGCTCTGCGTAAATGATCTCGTCAGGCTCGCCGTAAGCATTGATGACCTGAGCGGTAAACGACTGCGTTTCGACACCCTTAAAGGTGTAATAGAGAGACTCGTACGGTACGACGATGTTAGTCAGATTGTATATACCGTCGGATTCGCGTACCGAAAACGTGATCGTGCATTCGCCGAAATCCAGTATCTCGTAGGAGTCGTCCTCACTGAGAAAAACGTTTATCGGCTGACCCAACAGATCTCTGACATAACGCTCGCTGTCATAAAAGTCAAGACGCTCTTTGCCGACCTTGTAGGAAAGGTCTATCTCTTCAAACTGACCGTTTGGAACGTACCTATCAATGCGAACGGGCTTTTTGCTTGAGACGGTCATCTCGCTCGCCGTGCTTGACGCGCTTGACGACGTGCTGCTGTTTGAGAGGTATGAGCGCGACGTACTTTTCGAGCTTGCAGCCTTTGACGCTGTCGAGCTGCTTTTAGACGATGATTTTTTATCAGACTTCGACGAAGCAGTTTTTTTCGATTCCTTTTTGGAGCTTTCCTCGTCCTTCTTTTCGTCGTTTTCAGCCTGATGCTCGACAGGCTCTTCCTCGTTAAAATACTCGTCAAGCCACTCTTCGTCGTCCTCGTCCGTGTAAAAGTCGCTGCCGTCGTAAAGCACTCGTGAGTACGCCTGCTTTTCGCTGTCGATATCGACGGTATCGAGTGATGTACAGCCTGCCGCCGAAACGACTATGGCAGCGGCAGCTATGAGCGTGATATATTTCTTCATATCAGATAAAACTTCCTTTATACACGACCGCCGCCCATAAACAGCGGTCTGCTTTTCAAAATAGCTATATTAATTCTAATACAATGAAAAAAATTTGTCAATATGCAAGAGGAAGATACAATGTTAATTTTTTGTTTCAAAATAAATGCGGTGATCTGAAAGAAAAATCCGCAATAACAATTGAATAATTTCCGCCGTTATGGTAAAATCAAAGCTGACAGCGCGTGAAATGTTTACGCTGCTTCGCATAATGATGCGGATCGTCTGATATATTGGAGGGAGATCATGTCTGAGTACAAGCTTATAAAAAAATGCGGCTGCGCCCGCCGCGGAGAATTTCACACGGTACACGGCACGGTGCAGACGCCTGCATTCATGAACGTTGCGACCTGCGGCGCGATAAAGGGCGCTGTGTCTGCGCTCGACCTTAAAGAACTGAAGTGTCAGGTGCAGCTTTGCAACACATATCACCTGCACCTTCGCCCGGGCGACGAAAACGTAAAGAAGCTCGGCGGCATACATAAATTTACAAGGTGGGACGGTCCTATCCTCACCGACAGCGGCGGATTTCAGGTGTTCTCGCTTGCCAAGCTGCGCAATATCAAGGAGGAGGGCGTGACCTTCGCTTCACACATCGACGGGCACAAGATATTCATGGGTCCTGAGGAAAGCATGAGGATACAGTCGAACCTCGGCTCTACTATCGCAATGGCGTTCGACGAGTGTATCGAGAATCCTGCCGAATACAGCTACACAAAGCGTAGCTGCGACCGCACCTACCGCTGGCTCGTGCGCTGCAAAAACGAGCTCGACAGGCTCAATTCCCTTGACGACACGATCAACCGCGACCAGCTTTTGTTCGGTATCAATCAGGGCAGCACCTACAAGGACCTGAGGTTAGACCACATGAAGCAGATCGCGCAGCTCGATCTGCCCGGCTACGCTATAGGCGGGCTCGCGGTAGGCGAGAGCACGCAGCAGATGTATGATATCATCGAGACGGTCGAGCCGTTCATGCCCTCAGACAGACCCCGCTATCTCATGGGCGTGGGAACTCCGGCGAATATCCTTGAATCTGTGCGCCGCGGTATCGACATTTTCGACTGTGTTATGCCGTCGCGAAACGCGCGCCACGCTCACGTTTTCACATGGGAGGGCTGCCGCAACATGAAGAACGCGAAGTATGCGCTCGACGAAAGCCCTATAGACGAGACCTGCTCGTGCCCCGTGTGCCGCAGCTTTACAAGGGCGTATATCAGACATCTTTTCAAAAGTGAGGAAATGCTCGGCATGAGACTTGCCGTGATGCATAACCTATATTTCTACAACGACCTTATGGAGAAGATACGCGCAGCGCTCGACAGCGATACATTCGACGATTTTTACGCAAAAAATATTGAAAATCTCGGAAAACGCATTTAATTGGCGTTGCATTCTCAGAGAAATAATGGTATAATGTTTACTGTGTTTTAACCAAAAAGCAGAAAGGAAGAGAAACAATGGGAACTATGGACAGCAGCACGGGCGGTATGATACAGCTCGTTATCACCACGGTAATACTCATCGTTGCGTTTTACTTTGTACTTATCAGACCGCAGTCGAAAAAGCAGAAGGAAGAGGAGCAGATGCGCTCTAACCTTGAGATCGGCGACGAGATAACTACGATCGGCGGCATCGTTGGCAGAGTCGTAAACATCAACGACAACGACGATTCAATGGTCATCGAGACTGGCGCTGACAGAACGAAGATCAAGCTCAAGAAGTGGGCGCTCTCGTCTGTGAACGGCGACAAGCAGTCAGACGAAAAGAAAAAGTAATGATAAAACTAAGCGGCGCAGAGAACAAAGCTCTGCGCCGCTAATATTATAATAAAATACGATTTAAAATACGATCAGATCGCGTAAAGCACGGTCTCCACTCCGGCGGGCGAGTAGTTTCTCAGGTAAAGCTTATAGTCCGGGTGCAGACTCAGGATATACTGCGGTATCGTGACGAGATCCTCTCTTTTATGATAAACACAGACAGCAAGCTTCGGGCGGCAGCGGAGTATAGTTTTTTCTGCGCCGTGCAGCGCTTTCAGCTCGGAGCCTTCTATATCCATTTTGATGAATGTCACATTTTCACCGTCGGTAACTTCGTCGATAGTCGTGACGGGCAGCTCGACGCCGCTGTCGGAGATCATGGAGTTTGTCGTGTTGTCGTTTGAAAAAAACAGCGTGCCCGTATGGTCGTATACACCCTTATCGACAATGCAGAGATCATCCATGAACTTCAAATTCTCACGCAGCATTTCGACGTTTTTGGTGTCCGCCTCGAAGGCGAATACTTTTCTGACCCCGGCGTGCCCGCCGTTTTTGTTCGTTTCATCCACGAATCTCAGGAAGGAAAGTATCGAGTCGCCGTCATACGCGCCGCAGTCGACCAGCACCTCGTTTTCACACAATGGCACGATCTCGCTGTCAAAATACTGCGGCTCTTTTGAATACTCCTTAGAGTGGACGCCGCTGTTCTTTTGGCTGACAAACAGGTCGAAAGCTGTTCTTGACGCGTCGTCCGAGAAGCTGTTCCTAAGATCGTTCAAAACGTCTGCGTTCTCCCGTAAAAATTCGTCTGTATATTGAGCGTCGTTATTGATAACGAATCTTCCGGGGAAATCGAGGGCATATACCTTGCGGATATTCGCATTGTTTCGTAATTCTTCGAGCTTGCGGTCGCTTATACCCATAAAACCGACGATCAGGTCGCATACGCTTTCTGATAAATGCTTTTCAATGGCATAGACTGATCTATTGCATAATGATCTTTCTTGCGGAAGATATTTTTCGTCTACGACAAAGCCGGCAGCATTTATACCCGATTCGGTCAGAAATTTATTGATCGTTTTTGCTTCGGCTCCCGCTCCGTAGATCATGACGGGCAGCTCGGAGCTTTGCAGCTCTTTTATCATCTGTTCAAAATGATCCATGACAGACACTCCTTCATTCTATCAAGATATAGTCAGATAAAAAACCAATTATGTTATTTATCATCGTGAATATTTATACACTCCTTCACCACATACTGCGGTGAATTGTTAAGACAAATATATATTCGCCCGATGTATTCGCCGATAAGCCCCAGCATCAGCATGATAAGTCCGCCGATAAACAGCATTACAGCCATAAGCGAGCTGTAGCCGAGCTGCACAGCGGGATTTAGCAGCTTTCTGACTACCGTTGCGATCGTCATGATGAAACCTATCATCGAGCTTATTATGCCTATCCACGACGCTATTCTCAGCGGCTTGACGGAAAATGCAGTAAAGCCGTTCATCCAGAGCGCGATCAGCTTGAACAGACTGTAGCCAGAGCTGCCTTGAGCACGTTCTCTTTGTACGACCTTTACGTCCGCGACATTTCTTGTAACGCGAAAGATAAGCCCTCCGATGTAGGGATAGGGATTGTTATAGCGTATCATATCCTTCAGGACGAAATCCTTCATTCCGTAAAAGCTGTTTGTTGCGACCTTTTCGGGCTTTTCAAGCAGCCACTCGCACATAAACTCATTTGTACGGCTGCCTATTCTGCGGAAAAGATTCTGCTTGACCTCATCGTACCGTCCGAAAACAACGTCGTAGCCTTCATGCAGCTTATCGACCAGCGCATAAATACTTTCCACGGGAGCCTGTCCGTCATCATCAAGAGTGATGATAATGCTGCCCTTGCAATGGGCGTAGCCTGCCATTAGCGCGGAGTGCTGCCCGAAATTTCGGGAGAACGAGATACCGTGTATCTTTTCGTCAGACTTGCATAAAGAGCAGATAACGCTCCACACATTATCCGGCGAGTGATCGTTGACGAGAAAGATCTCGTAGTCGTACTCATCACCGCGTTTGCTTATTTCTTTCTTTAGCTCCTCCACTACTGCTTCTATCGTTTTTTCAGAGCGATAGCAAGGGATAACGAAGGATAATAATTCCCTGCTCATAAGTTAGTTTTCCTCATTCAATAATATACGGCATCCCTCTTCCGCCGAACGATACGCGGCGTAGGTAAGCTTTGCCGTGTCGTAGGCAAGCTCGAACCCCGACGCGGGCGACCTGCCGTATGCGGCGCACTCCATAAAGTCCTGCATCTCGCCGACATAGCCGCGCACTATCTCGTCGATGATGAAAGGTCTGTTCCAGCCCAGCTTGCTTGGCAGCATTTCGGAGAGGTAAACGTTGTCGAGTCTGTCCTCGTCGAGAAAATATGTGCTCATCATGTCGTTCATCGTGAGCGTCCCCATGAGGACTGCGTCATTGCAGTATGCTTCAACGTAATTGCGGCTGCCGCCGAGAAGCGTGTCTGTCGCCATGATAACGGCTTTAGTCTTGTCCGAGAAGGTTATCGAGCATACGCCGAAATCCTCAACATCGACAGGATCGGCCATAATATGGCGGTGCTCGTAAGGGGTCAGGATCTTTGTTATGTACCCCATGTCGGCTATCACGCTCTCGGGCACGATATCGACGCAGCGCGCCGCGGCTTCGATGCTCTTGAGCCAGAGAACAGCCGAAAGCGGATGACCGCCCGTTCTTGTAAACGTGCCGCCGCCGGTTTTGCACCAACTGCCGGCAACGGGCGAGCTTGACCCTTTAAGGCTTTCCTCACCCTTCATGCAGAGAATGCGGCTCTTCTTTTCCGTGATTATTTCAGCCATTTTTTGTATAGCAGGTGCATAAACAAAATTCTCGGCGTACATAAAACAGCCCTTAGACTCCGCAACGGCTTTTTTCAGCTTTTCCATGTTGGTCATCAGACGGCGGTACATATCCCCCCGGCTGACATTAAGACCGATAGGCGATATGTCGCCCGGTTCTCCGAAATAGCCCGTCATAGGCTTTTCACAGATAACGTGCTTTCCCTTTGCAAGCGCCTTGATTATCTCTTCGTCGTGGCAGCTTGGCGGCGTGCATATATCCACGACGTCTATCTCGGGGTCGTCGATTATCTCGTCAACGTCGTGGCAGGCGGTCTCAAAGCCGTATATCTCCTTGCCCTTCAAGGCCTTCTCATAGCTGCTCGACGCTATTTTTTTGTAAACGGGAGTGATGTCCTTTACATGGCGATAGGCGTTTATGTGAAGCTCGGTCGCGCGGCCGCAGCCGATCATTCCTATGTTAATAAGTATTTTTTCCATTTATTCCCCCTCCTTGACGTCAATGTTCATCAACTCGTGAAACCGTTCGTATGCCGTGTAAAGCTCCGGGGCGGATGCATACTCAAGGAATACTATACCGGCCTTGTAGGTGAGATAGCTTTCGATGCGATCCCCGGGCTTTGCCCATATCTCACGGTCAATGATATGCTTTTCAAGCTCCGGCGCCGTGCGCAGCCCTTTGATAGTTCCGTTTTTGTCGGTCATGAGGCACATTCGTGCAATATATCTTTCCGCGGCTCGGGGAAGGTCGGGCAGCATTATGCCAAGCTCGCTTTGAACGATGAGATCGGGGAAATCGATCATAGTGACATATTTGGCGAACGTGACGTACAGGTCGCCCGGAGCGCGCCTGCACGGGTCGATAATGACGGCAGTTCCGTTTTTATCTGCGATGAACTGAACGTGAAAAAGCCCGTCACAGAGATCGAGTTTTTTGCTGATCGTTTCAATATCACGGCATAGCTGCTGTCTCGTTTGTAATGGGAGATCGGCGGCTGTACACGCGCCCGAAACGAGAAAGTTGTTTTTATAGTAAAGCTCGTTTCCGAAAACCGCTGCTATAACACGGTCGTTCTTCAAAATAAATGACGCTCCGTAATTTTTCCCTTCAATAAATTCCTCACAGATTACATGATCCTGCCGCGTCGCTTTCATGGCACGGGAAAAACCGTCGAGTGCTTCCTTTTCATTTTTGCAGATGCTGACGCCCTTGCCGCCCGTCAGGTCGGTGGGCTTTATGACAAGCGGCGCGGAGAATTGTGCCAGAACGCCGCGAATGTCGTCCTCCGAGCGGCATACAAAAACGCGGGGAGTCCTAAGCCCGGAATCCTTCATGATCTTTCTGAAAGCGTCCTTATGGTGAACGGCACAGGCTGTTTTGAAGTCATCGTGACCGGGCAGCCCGAGCTTTTCGCATACATAAGCCGCGGTCAGATAACCGAAGTCGTTGGCACAGCTCACAATGCCGTCGACCTCGTTGTCACGAGCGATCTTTAATATCGCGTACGCGTCGGAAAAATCGGCGGAGATATACTCATCGGCGAGCTTATGCCCGGGAAGCTGCGGCATATTGCCGCTTGTAATGACATAGCACCCCAGCTTTTTCGCTGCGTGTATCAGCGGTATCTCGCTGATCGAGCCGTTCAATAACAAAATCTTTTTCATAATTTTTTCACCTGCGGCAATTCTAAGATACTGTTTTGCTCCGCAAAAAGTTCGTTTAATATTTTTTGTCATTTTTATACGAATTATATACGAATTGCCGATCATATTATTCATTTTACCACAAAACACTACGACAAGCAAGTACTGACAAACATATTTTTGATATCAAAAAGTCTGTTCCACATTTTAAACTATAGCGATCTGCATAAATGATAAAAAAAAGGCGACGAAGCCGAAGTAAGTGCCTGTGGTACACCCGTGATCTGATTAAAATGCAATAAAAGGTCAATTGTTATTTAGGAACTTGATCTTTCATGCTCTGCAGAAATCGAATATTGACGGACAGGGAAGTTTCGTGTATAATGATAGATATATATATTTGTATGGTCGGATCAAAAAACGGTAAATAACATTTTAACATCAAAATTAAACGAAATGAGTGAACGCTATGAATCTGTCAGCAATTTATCATGTTTCAGACGGCAATTTCTGTTACCCTCTCGATGAGGACAGACTGCTCATCAAGCTCAGGACCGGCAAAGAGATAACGGAGGTCGAGCTTGTTTGGGGCGACCCCTTCGACAGGGGACTTTTCGGCAGCGATGCCGGCTGGGACGGCGAGCACGTTCCAATGGAGTACTCCGCGCAGCTTCGCGACCACAAGATATGGCAGGCGATAGTCAAGCCGCAGTTTAAACGCTGCCGCTACTATTTTATCGTGAAAACGGAGAGCGAGACGTTTTATTATATAGAAAGCGGTTTTGAAACGAAGGAACAGTTCCAGTCTTATATCGGCAGACGTCTGGACTTTTTCTTCCCGTGGATGAATCCCGCCGATATCATCAAGCCGGCAGGCTGGGTGAACGATATGGTTTGGTATCAGATCTTCCCCGATCGTTTTTGCTCGAGCGGAAGGAATACCGGCCGAAAATTCCATAAATGGGCAGGTCCCGATAAAAAGGTGAACAACGGTCAGATCTACGGCGGCGATCTCGCGGGGGTGGAGAGCAAGCTCGATTATCTTCATGAGCTTGGCGTTACGGGACTTTATTTCACGCCTATAAACGAAAGCATCTCGACCCACAAGTACGACACCACCGATTATAACAAGATCGACGAGCAGTTCGGCACGAACGAGGATATCAAGAACCTCGTTGCGCAGGCGCATAAGCGCGGTATCCGCGTAATGCTCGACGGTGTGTTCAACCACAGCGGCGTAGCCTTTGCGCCTTTCCAGGACGTCATCAAAAACGGTAGAGAGTCGAAGTACTTCGACTGGTTCATGATAAACAAATACCCGTTTTCAAAAATGGTGGGCAAAACGCGCCGCAGCGAGTATTACTCCTTCGCGTTTGCCGATGGTATGCCCAAGCTGAACACGAACAACGACGAGGTTATAGATTATATTATCGACGTGTGTACGCGCTGGGTCACGGAATATGACATTGACGCGCTGCGCCTTGATGTTGCAAACGAGACCTCTCACTATTTCAACAAGCGTCTGCGCAGCGCAATGCTGAAGCTCAAGCCCGATTTCTATATCTGCGGCGAGATCTGGCATAATTCGCTGCCGTGGCTTAGGGGCGACGAGTTCGACTCCGTAATGAACTATGCTCTCCAGGAAAGCATAGAGAGCTTCTGGCGCAACGAGAGCTATACAGCGACCGACTTTGAGTACGGCGTAAACGCAGCCTATGACGCTTACCCCGAACAGACGTGCAACGTGATGTTCAATCTTCTCGATTCGCACGACACGATGCGTCTCATCACACGCTGCGGAGGTGACGCCGACGCGTTTTATCAGGAGCTTTGCGCGCTGTTTACGCTAAACGGTTCGGTATGCTTCTACTACGGCACCGAGGTGCGCCTTGAGGGCGGTCACGACCCCGACTGCCGCCGCTGTATGCCGTGGAAGGAGATAGAAAGCGGCATTTACGATGACCGCATCTCCGAGATGAAACGGCTCATCAAAATGCGCCGTGAGACACCTGCGCTGCGCCGCGGCGGTCTGCGCTTTGTAGACAGCGGCAGCGACAGAGTTATAGTATACGAAAAATATTTAGACGACAAGACATACCGAATTATTCTCAATTGCTCGGGAGATGCTTACACCGTGGGTGAGTACAGCGATATCGTTTTCTCGCGCGGACTTGACGGAAATACGCTCGCTAACGGAGGCACGGCTGTGCTCGAGGTCTGAATTTCGTCACGACATATCGGAGGAGATAAAATGATAAAGGGCGTTATTTTCGATGCGGACGGAACGCTGATAGATTCAATGGGGTTCTGGACAAGCACCGTTTACGGCATCGTCGAAGCGGCAGGCGTAAAGGATCCCGACCCGGAGCTTATCGACCTGCTTAATCCTATGTCGATGTACGAGGGCGCCGTCTATTTGAAGAATCGCTACGCCATCGAAACGCCCATAGAGGAGATCATCGCCGAGGAAAACAGGCGTGTGCTGCGTTTTTATACGTCGCAGGTCACTCTGTGCGAGGGCATGGGCGAGTTGGTGTCGTGGCTTCATTCGCGCCGTATCCCGATGACGGTCGCAAGCGCGACGGACAGACCGCTTATCGAGAGCGCGATGAAGTACACCGGGCTTTTCGATAAGCTCAAAGGTATATTCTCATGCGGCGACGTAGGGCACGGCAAGGATACGCCCGAGGTGTTTCTCGCAGCGTGCCGCCTTATGGGAACACGCCCCGAGGAGACCGTCGTTGTCGAGGATTCGCCTACAGCTATAGCCACGGCAGCCGCCGCGGGCTTTGCCACCGTCGATGTGACGGCTGGCAATGCGTTCGATATGGTGACAGCATTATTCATTTGAACTAAAAAATTGCGCCATTCGGAGGAACGGCGCATTGCTTTTTTATCAGTCGAGCTTGTTCATTACAAGACCCGTTATGAGCTTCGGATAGAAGTATGTCGATTTCTGCGGCATTTTTTCGCCTGCCGACGAAACGGCGCAAATCTCGCTGATGCGCGTCGGATTGAGTATGAACGCGCAGTTTGCCTGCCCGTCGTCAACAGCCGCTATAGCGTCCTCCGCCTGCTTAACATAAGTCAGATTGATCTGCTTAGCCATGTTGTCCGCGTCGATGCCCATAAGCTTTTCGAGCACGAGCGTGTGCAGTACGGAAACGTCAAGCTGCTGCGACGCTTCGCTGAGGTCGGGCAAGAGTTTGCCCATAACGTCGATGTCACGCAAAACGAGCAGCGACCACTTACCGCCGCCGCAGTACATTCCAAACGCCTTTTTGCCCTCGCCGTATTTTTCGCGGAGTACGGACTCGATTCTGTCGGCGGACTCGAACTCCGTAATATCAAAAAATTCCCTGCACGACTCTTTTACCTCCTCTGCGTCAAACGACTTCAAGTCACGCACGATGCGGTGAGTCGGGAAAACGACGAGCCCCGGGTGCTCCATGTTTACGAGCATCATCATCTGATAGTCGCAGGCGTCGCCCTCCTTTGCAAGACCCTGTTCGCGCAGGTAGTTCCTGTAATTCAGCGCTGTCTCGTAACGGTGATGACCGTCGGCGATATACAGCTTTCTGTCGTTAAAATC
>OMPZ01000037.1 GCA_900313125.1 uncultured Eubacteriales bacterium
CGACGGCAAGGGCACATACGCTCCGCTCGACCACCCGAACATCGACACCGGTATGGGTCTTGAGCGTCTCGCCTGCGTTATGCAGGGTGTTGACAACCTCTTCCTCGTTGACACCGTGCAGAATATAATGAAGCACATCAGCGAGATCACCGGCGTGAAGTACGGCGAGGACGAGAAAAAGGACATCTCCCTTCGCGTTATCACCGACCATATCCGTTCTACTACGTTTATGATAAGCGACGGCGTTATGCCCTCAAACGAGGGCAAGGGCTACGTTCTCAGACGTCTGCTCAGACGCGCCGCCCGCCACGGCAGACTTTTGGGCGTTACCGAGCCTTTCCTTTATAAGGTATGCTCAACTGTAATCAAGGAAAACGAGGGCGCATACCCCGAGCTGCGTGAGAAGGAGGAATTCATCACAAAGCTTATCAAGGTCGAGGAGGAGAACTTCAACAAGACCGTTGAACAGGGTATGAACCTGCTCAAGAATATCATGGACAGCGCAAGCGATAAGGTCATCTCCGGCGAGGACGCCTTCAAGCTTTCCGATACGTTCGGCTTCCCGATCGACCTCACAAAGGAGATCGCTGCCGACAGCGGCTTTACCGTTGACGAGGACAAGTTCCACGAGCTGCTCGCCGAGCAGAAGAAGAGAGCGAGAGCCGCAAGAAAGAACGCGGGCGCGGACGCATGGCTCAGCGACGCCGTTGACCTCTCCGACATCGCAAAGACGGAGTTCACGGGCTACGGCGAATTTACAAGCGGCGCGAAGCTGCTCGCTGTCATCAAGGACGGCAGCCGCGCAGACGCTGTTTACGAGGGCGACGAGGCTGTTCTCGTGCTCGACAGAACGCCCTTCTACGCCGAGAGCGGCGGCCAGATCGGCGATACGGGCGTGATCTCCTGCTCCGATTTCACCGCTGAGGTAAAAGACACCAAGAAAAACAACAACGGTATCATCTTCCACGAGGTCAAGCTCGTGAAGGGCATGGCAAGCGCGGGCTCGGAGGTTTCCGCTCAGGTCGCAGCGGCTCGCCGTGAAGCTATCATGAGAAACCATACGGCGGCTCACCTTCTTCAGGCAGCGCTGCGCTCTGTTCTCGGAACGCACGTTCAGCAGGCGGGTCAGCTCGTCACGGAAGAAAAGCTCCGTTTCGACTTTACACACTTCTCCGCTATGACGGCTGAGGAGCTCAAGAGCGTTGAGAACCTCGTTAACGCAAAGATACTCGAAGCTATCCCCGTTTCATCGACTGAAATGCCGATCGAGGAAGCGAGAAAAATGGGCGCAATGGCTCTGTTTGGCGAGAAATACGGCGACATCGTGCGAGTTGTCAAGGCGAGCGACTTCTCCGTAGAGTTCTGCGGCGGTACGCACGTTGACAATACGTCGAAGCTCGGACTTTTCCACATTCGCTCAGAAGCGTCGGCTGCCGCGGGTGTAAGACGTATCGAAGCCGTAACGGGCAGCGGCGTTCTCGAATACCTCGACAGCATCGTGAATATAATTCATGAGTCGGCGGCTTGCCTTAAGGTCCCGAATGCGTGGGAGCTTGCAAAGGGCTGCGAAAAGACGATGGAGACTATCCGCGAGAAGGACAGAAAGATCGA
This sequence comes from uncultured Eubacteriales bacterium, assembly GCA_900313125.1. Classification (GTDB taxonomy): domain Bacteria; phylum Bacillota; class Clostridia; order Oscillospirales; family Acutalibacteraceae; genus RUG592. The sequence continues at coordinate 1,612 of OMPZ01000037.1, forward strand.
GGAGCTTGAAAACAAGCTCGCGTCGGGAATGGTAGACAGGATCCTTTCCTCCGAGAAGAAGGCGGGAGACTTATCCGTATATACGGGCATTCTCGAAAATGTTGACGCGGGAATGCTGCGCGGTATCTGCGATAAGATCGTCAGCCGCGGCGGTATGGCTGCGGTAGTTCTCGCCGGCAAGAGCGAGGGCAAGGGCACGTTCGCCGTAGCCTGCACGAAGGAAGCCGTTAAAGCGGGCGTAAAGGCAGGCATGGCGGCTAAGATCGTAGCTCAGCTCACGGGCGGCAACGGCGGCGGCAAGCCCGAAATGGCAATGGCAGGCGCGAAGGACGTTACGAAGATCGACTCCGCGATCGCGCAGGCTTACGATATCATCGCAAATATGATCTCTTAAGATAATCTTTCGCGCAGAAGGGAGAGTATCTTCTTCTCTCTGCGGCAGACCTGCACCTGTGAGGTGCCCAAGAATTTTGCGGTCTGCGACTGGGTGAGCGAGCGAAAATATCTCAGCTCGATCAGCTTGCGGTCGTCGTCGGGCAGCTTTGACAGCTCCTGACGAAGGCTCAGCCGCTCGGCAAGACGCTCCTCGCCGGAATCGACAGGTATATCCGACAGCGACGGCGAATCGTCATCGTCGGGCGGGGCGGTCAGCGACAGCGGCTGACGGCAGGCACACAGAGCCTGTGAGATCAGCTCCTCGTTTATCCCCGACAAAGAGGACAGCTCGCCGACGGTCGGCTCCGAACCGAAACGGCTTATGTAGTCGTCGCGGGCGTGCGAGACCTTGAGCGCGGTCTCCTTCAGGCTTCGGCTCACCTTCAGCGCGCCGCCGCGGCGGAAAAGCCCCTTTATCTCACCCATGATGAGCGGCACAGCGTACGTCGAAAAGCGCAGCCCGCGGCTCTCGTCAAAGCGGTCGGACGCCTTGACGAGCCCGAGACAGCCTGCGGAGAACAGCTCCTCGTATTCGATGCCGCGCCCCTTGAACCTTCCGGCTACGGCGTGGACGAGACCGAGGTTATTTTCGGCGGCGGTCAGCGTTTCATTCATTTTCATAGCCCACCGCCTGCGCGGATCTGCTGCGCCTTATGATGTACTTTTCCAGCGTGACGGTAGTGCCGTGACCCGGCTTTGAGCTGACCTTCATGCTGTCCATAAAGCTTTGCATAACGGCGAAGCCCAGCCCGGCGCGCTCTTCTCCTGCGGTAGAAAACAGCGGCTCCATAGCCTGCTTTATGTTCTCGATGCCGCGCCCCTTGTCGCGTATCTTGATGACTATTTTTCCTCCCGGGAAAATTTTCGCGTTCAGGGTGACTATCCCGTCGCCGTACTCGTAGCCGTGGATAATGGCGTTCGTCACCGCTTCGGAAACTGCCGTTTTTATGTCGGCAAGCTCGTTGATGGTCGGGTCGAGCGGCAGGATAAACGCGCTGACGGCGGCTCTTGCAAAGTTTTCGTTCATGCTCTTGCTTGAAAAGGAGAGCGTCATTTCATTCAATACTTCCATTAGATACACCTCGTAAGATCAGTCTGTGAGCGAGCGCACGCCCGAAAGGTCTATCAGGCGCTGAAGCGTCGGCGGTACGTTTTTTAAAGACACGCTGCCGCCCGTCAGCTTCATCAGGCGGTAACGTCCCATGATAAGCCCTATCCCGGAGCTGTCCATAAAGCGCACCTTGCGAAAATCGAGCGCAAGACGCCCCGGGTGGTAGCGTTCAATGTCGGCGTCGATAGTCTGCCGCATCTCGCGCGCGGAGTGGTGGTCGATATCGCCAAACAGCAGAGCGGTAAGCTCGCCGCAGTCGAAAACGGTCTTTACGTTCATAAATAAAACCTCCGTGCTTTGATATGGTTATATTGTAATCCATTTGTAATGAATTTTTGCACGGAATTTGTAGTACCCGGAAAAATGCGCCGTAATGCGCTGTAATTCAAACGGAGAAAATTATGCTTTTACCGAAATATTCCTCTCTTCCTCCCGAAATGCAGACGGACGAGGTCAGACGATATTACGATATCCTTTCACATAAGAAGGTCAGCCTGTTCTTCAAAAGGCTGCTCGACGTGGTGCTTGCTCTGCTGCTGACGGTTGTGCTCATAATTCCTATGGGCGTGATAGCGGCGGCGGTCAGGGCGGATTCCGAAGGTCCCGTCTTTTTCAGGCAGCGCCGAGTGACAACGGGCGGCAGGGTGTTCAGGATATTCAAGTTCAGAACGATGAAAGTAAACGACAACTCGAAAAATGCTCAGGTCACGAGCGGCTCTGACAGCCGAATAACGAAGGTCGGGCATTTTCTGAGGAAGCTCAGGCTCGACGAGCTGCCGCAGCTTTTCAACGTTATAACGGGCGATATGAGCTTTGTGGGAACGCGCCCCGAGGTCGAGCGGTACGTCGCGGCGTACACTCCCGAGATGTACGCGACGCTGCTCATGCCTGCCGGGATAACCTCGATGACG
>OMPZ01000202.1 GCA_900313125.1 uncultured Eubacteriales bacterium
CCGCAGTTTGCAAGTGATGCCGCTTCGTGAAGGTCGCTGTTTACAAAAACTCCGACCGTTTTGATACGGCTGTCGATAAGCTCTCTGAACTGTTTTGCGCGCTCGGGCGCGATGCTGCGGCGGCTTTTCGGAAAGCTTATGATAAAGCCCGCGAAGTCCGGCAGCGCCGCGTTTACATACGACGCGTCGATGTCTCTTGAAAGTCCGCAAATTTTTATTTTAGTCCGCATACGCCTTCAGCTCCGAAATAAAATCTCTCTTGTTTTCGCAGCGCATAAGAGCCTCGCCAATAAGCAGAGCGTCCGCGCCGCCCTTGAACAGAGCCGCGCCGCTTTGCGCCGTCGTGATGCCGCTTTCGGCAACGAATATCCTGTCGCTTGGAATGTACTCCCTGAGAGACAGCGCGTTTGACGTGTCTACGGTGAAATTTTTGAGGTTCCTGTTATTCACACCGATAACGCGCGCGCCGAGCTTCACCGCCGTTTCCGCTTCCTGCCTGTCGTGCGTTTCAACAAGCGCGGTCAGACCGAGGTCATCGCATATCTCAAGATAGAGCGCAAGCTCGCTCTCGCCGAGTATGGAGCAGATCAGCAAAACGGCGTCGGCGCCCATCGTTTTCGCCTGATATATCTGGTATTCGTCAACTGTGAAATCCTTGCGTATCATCGGGATAGATACGGCACCGCGTATCTCGCGGAAGATGTCGTCGGAGCCTAAGAACCATTTCGGCTCGGTAAGGCATGATATGCAGTCCGCGCCGCCCTGCTCGTATTCACGCGCTATGTCAAGGTACGGGAAATCTTCGCTGATTACGCCCTTTGACGGCGACGCCTTCTTCGCCTCGCATATCACTGCGTGACCCTTGCCGAGCGCCTTTTCAAAGCGAAGGCTTCCCTTCGGCATAGAAATGGCACGGCTTTTCATCTCGTCCCGTGATATCTTTGTGATATCCTCGCTCACACGCTTTCGCGCGTAAGCAGCAAGCTCGTCAAGTATCATAGCAATCACCTCATCTGTTTGAAACGGCGATAAACTCCTCAAGCTTCTTGTTCGCCCTGCCGGAATCTATAAGCTCCGCCGCGAGCGCAGCGCCATCTTTAAAGCTCTGTGCCTTGCCGCCGATATAGAGCGACGCGCCCGCATTGAGCAGCACGGCGTTTCTCTTCGCGCCCTTTTCGCCGCGAAGGATAGCTCTCGTTATCTCTGCGTTCTCTTCCGGCGCGCCGCCTGTAAGCTCCTGCTTTTGGCAGCGCTCAAAGCCGAAGTCCTCGGGCTTTATCTCGTAAGTTTTGTACCAGCCGTCCTTTATCTCGCAGACCGTCGTAGCAGAGCTCAGCGAGATCTCGTCGAGCTTATCCTGACCGTAAACGACCATTCCGCGCTTTACGCCGAGACTTGCGAGAACCTGAGCGAGCGGCTCGACAAGGTACTCGTCATAAACGCCAAGCAGCTGCATCGTGGGCGACGCGGGGTTTGTGAGAGGTCCGAGAACGTTGAACACAGTCCTGAATCCGAGCTCCTTTCTTATCGCGCCGACGTACTTCATAGAGGTGTGGTAGCGCTGCGCGAAGAAAAAGCAGATACCTACCTCATTTAGCAGCTCTACGCATTTTTCCGGGCTAAGCGAGATGTTTACGCCCAGCGCTTCAAGGCAGTCAGCCGTGCCGCACTGTGACGACGCGGCTCTGTTGCCGTGCTTTGCGACCTTCATTCCGCCTGCCGCGGCAACGATCGCCGAGGTAGTGGAAATGTTGAAGCTGTGAGCGTTGTCGCCGCCCGTGCCGACGATCTCGAAAACATCCATGCCTGTTGTCACCTTTTCGGCGTGGTCGCGCATAGCCGCCGCACAGCCCGCGATCTCGTCCTTTGTTTCGGCGCGCGCGCTTTTTGTAGAGAGCGCGGCAAGAAAGGCGGCGTTCTGAGTGGGCGTGGTCTCGCCGCTCATTATCTCATTCATTACGCTGTATGCTTCGTCGTAGCTGAGATCCTCTTTGTTTACTATTTTAACTATCGCTTCCTTGATCATTTTACCTTACCTCCAAAAAATTTTTTATTATGATGCCGCCCTGCGGCGTGAGTATTGATTCCGGGTGGAACTGAAGTCCGTATATATCATAATTCCTGTGGCGAACAGCCATGATCTCGCCGTCATCCGTTTCGGAAAGTATCTCGAGTGCTTCGGGAAAGCCCTCCTTCAGCGCGGCGAGAGAATGGTAGCGCGCCGCCTGTATCCTTTCGGGCAGACCGCGGAATATCGGGTCGCCGTTTATGCTTATCATCGACGATTTGCCGTGGCAGAGCTTTTTCGCGTGAGTCACCGTTGCGCCGAACGCTTCGCATATCGCCTGATGTCCGAGACAGATGCCGAGTATCGGGAAGCTGCCGCCGAGTTTTTTTACAACGTCAACGCATACGCCCGCATTTGACGGCTTGCCGGGTCCCGGTGAAAGTATGATGTGCGAGGGTCTCAATGACGCGATCTCGTCAACTGTCAGCTCGTCGTTTCTTACTACCTTTATGTCGGAGTTGTACTGCCCGATGAGCTGATATACATTGTAAGAAAAGCTGTCGTAGTTATCTATCAAAAGTATCATATCTTATTCCCCCTGCGTTACCTCGCGCGTTGTAAGCTCGAGCGCTTCCGTTACCGCCTTCGCCTTGTTGATGCACTCGCGGTATTCGTTTTCCGGCACGGAATCGGCAACTATGCCCGCGCCCGAACGGACGAACACCCTGCCGTTTTTCTTGAACGCAAGGCGGATCGCTATGCAGGTGTCCATCTCGCCGGTAAAGGCAAGGTAGCCTATCGCTCCGCCGTAGATGCCGCGCCTGTTGTTCTCAAGCTCGCTTATTATCTCGCACGCCTTTATTTTCGGCGCGCCGGAGAGCGTACCCGCGGGAAGTACCGATGCTATGGCGTCGAGCGCGTCGCAGTCTTGTCTGAGCTGTCCGCTGACAGCCGACCCGATGTGCATTACATGGGAGTAGCGTTCGATCTCCATGTACTTATCCACCTTGACGCTGCCGAACCGCGATATCTTGCCGAGGTCGTTTCGTCCGAGGTCAACGAGCATATTGTGCTCGGCGCGCTCCTTTTCGTCGGCGAGCAGCTCACGTTCAAGCGCCTTGTCCTGCTCGTCTGTCTTGCCGCGGGGACGCGTGCCGGCGAGCGGATATGTTCTGACAACGCCGTCTGCGTATTCTACGAGCGTTTCGGGCGACGCTCCGGCTATCTCTGCCGTCTCGCTCGAAAAATAGAACATATACGGCGAGGGGTTTGTTTCTCTGAGTCTCAGGTACGTCGGGAAAAGGCTTCCCTCGAACGGCGCCGCAAGTCTGTTTGAAAGCACGACCTGAAAAATGTCGCCGTCGTATATCCTGCGCTTTGCCTTGTTGACCATTTCGCAGAACTGCTTCTCGTCAAACAGCGGAGCCAGCGGTTCGAGCAGTCTGCCGCGCTGAGACGCTTTCTTCTCTCCCTCGTGAATCAGCGTTTTCATCGAATGCAGCGTGTGAGACGCCTTGTTGCAGCTTTCTTCGAGGTCGTCTGCAAGGACATTCGCGATGTACAGTATCTCGCCGCGTCTGTTGTCGAGCACGATCACCTTGTCGAAAAGCATGAGGTCAACGTCGCAGAAGTTTTCCTCGTCCTCGCCCGTAAACCTGAGCTTAGGCTCGCTGTAGCTGAAATAATCGAACGAGAAATAGCCGACAAGTCCGCCCGTAAACGGCGGCATACCGTCTATTTTCGGCGACCTGTTCTCTTCAAGCAGCCGCCTGATGTGTTCGTTCGGGTCGGCGTTTTCAAACGTGAGCGCCGTGCCGCTCTTTATCCTGACGGTATTTGACGTACAGGTAAGCTCGAGCGTCGGATCGTAGCCGAAAAACGTGTAGCGTCCGCGCTCGCTCTTCTCCGCCGAATCGAGGATAAAAACATGGCTGCTTACGTTTCGCAGTATTCGGTAGATCTCCTCCTCGGTCTTTTCGCATTTTTCCGAGGTCATCACGGGAATGCAGCGAAAGCCCTCGGCGGCATATTTTGCGACTTCTTCCTTTGCCGGATAAATCATCATAAAACAACACCTCTTTTTCTGTCGGAGCAATAAAAAAACGCCCCCGACAGAATGATAATTCTGTCAAGGACGGATAAAATTCACCCGTGGTGCCACCTTGATTCGCAGCAATGACGCTGCGCGCTCTGCGGAGTACCTGCATACTCCCGACTACTGACGTAAGCCAACACGTCGCGGAATACTCGGCGAAAACGCCTTTGACCGCGCCCTCAGCGAACCATTATAATAAGCAGTTGCTGCCCGGCTCTCAGCTCCCCGGACTCTCTGTGAGTTCTTTTCTTATTTTTACTCTCGCCTCAACGGTTTTATTTACTTGTGCAAATATACTACCACTTTAACTCGAAAAAGTCAAGG
>OMPZ01000149.1 GCA_900313125.1 uncultured Eubacteriales bacterium
GCGTAGTCTCGATGTCCTCAAACGGAACGAATGGCAGCTCGATCGCGTTAGACGATCTCGACGAGGTCGAGCTTTGGCTCGGTATCTCGGACGAGGAGTTGTCCTTCGGCGTGATGATGTTCGTTACTGCGTTATCCGACGAAGAAGGCTTTGACGAGGGGCGCGGCTGTACTGCGCTCGTTGAGCCTATGATCGGCGGGTCCGCCCAGCCGATACTTGCCGTGTCGATGTTTTCGTTCTTTGAGCTTGTATTTTTGGAGCTTGTGTCTTTCGAGCTGCTTTCGCTTTTGCCCGACGCTGCGGAAGAATTATCCGACGCGCTGCCGCTCTCTTCTGACGAAACGGACGAGCCGTTTTCGCCGGTATTCGTGCTGCCGTCCGACGATACAGCGGACGCGCTCTGAGAGGACGGCGCGCTGCCCGTGTCGGCGGTAACGTCGGTTTTGCCGGGCTTTGCGGCAGCGATGCCGACAACTGCCGCAATTACGAGCGCCGCCGCGCACGCTATAAGGATCACCGGCTTTTTCCTGCCGTTTTGCGTGTTGTTTTCTTTTGCTTTACTCATGCTGATCTTCCTTTTCATAATATATATGTTTATGTATACGAGCTGCTGCCCACTTGATCTATATGCTAAGCGGCTTTGGCGGCTACCTTGTCACGGCGTCGATATCATCGGCGTTTTTTGACGAGCGCACCTCGATAACGAGCTTGTTCGGCAGGCAGACGATGGGCAGCGCGGGCGATGAGATGTACCCCGTGTCCATGCATATCTTGTCGGGACAGGACGCGCCGATAACGCCGATCTCGCCCTTCCTGACGGAGATGATATTGTGGTCGCCGCCGTTTTCGCCGACCATGAACGCGTAGGGGTACTCGACGGCGTTGAGGTCGATCGTCTCGATCAGCTCGTCGTTCGAGTAGATGTAGGCGATACGCTCATCGCCGCGGATATGATCGCGCAGCACTATCATTGCCGCGGAAAGTATTATAACCGCGCCTATCGCGGCGGCGCATTTCTGGTTTTTATTCATAGCTTCACCAATGATACAGTTTTCTGTTTTGATTATACCACTAAATAGGTGTTTGTGTAAAGCAAAAACGAGAATGATAATTGCCAAAATGCGGGGCAATAAGCGTGAACGATAAATGTTTACAGCTTATATTGTGCAAAAGTTACAAACATGAAATTATTCTGAAAAAGATCGGCTCGGCGTATTGCCAAAAATTAGGCGATATACTATAATATATTTGGTGAATTATGCGATTCAGGCGCAAAAGCGGCATTGCGAGACCACTTTTGCATGATATACGACGATACGGTGACGCGGATCACCGGCGACAGAACAGGAGTGGTCCGTATGGAGAATCCCTTTTTGAACAGAGCGGCAGACGGCTCCGACTACCTGACCCCGTCAAGCTCGATAAACAGGGTGCGCCTTGCGAAGCTGCCCGTTTACGGCGTTGACGACGAGATCGAAGGGCTGACTGTCAAGGAGTTTTTCAGCGCAAAGCTGATAAGCAAAGAAATAAAGAAGAACGCGGACGCGCTGCACATCGACCTCGACTGTGACGAAAAGAAGCTGCCGCGAAGGCTTGCGCAGAAGTCGGAGGACGAAAGCGACGTAAGCGGCAGTCGGCTCGCGACCGATATCATAAGGAAATTCGGCGGCAGGCTCGGACTTTTGCTGCTGGCGCTGAAGCTCGGAGAAAGCGAGAACAGAGCGGCGCGCGCCGACTGGACCGACGCGCATTGGGAGTACCTGGCAGGGATAGAGGACATCGTGCTTGTGGGCGGTCTTGCGAGCGGACGCTTCGGCGAGATAATGAAGGCGCGCGTAAACGAGGTGTTTGCGCTCAAAGGCGTGAGACCGTACAATATACTTCTTTACAACAACGCGTCGCAGGTGGCTGTGCTCGGGTGCGCGAGCTGTATAAAGGAACGCGACGGCGCGTTCGTCGTGATGGATTTCGGGCAGACGGGCATAAAGCGTAGCTGTGTGATAAAAAGCGGCGGCGAGATCGCCAAGGTAAAAACGTTTGAGACGCTGCCCTCGATACTGATGGAGTGGGAAACGCCGGACTGCGAGGAACGCCTGCGGCAGGCGAAGGAGCTGCACGGCTACCTTACGGACGCCGTGGGGAGAACGTTCGACGAAGCGAAGCTCGCGGCAAAAGCAGAGCCCGGCGGCGAGGTCGTGATAAGCGTGGCGAGCTACACGGTAAACGGCGCGCTCGACGAAAGCCGCGGCGGTTACGCCAAGCTGTGCGCCCTCGGCAAAAACTACGCCGAGCTTCTTTCGGAGGAGCTTTCCGGCAGACTGCGCCGCAGCGTGAGCGTTCGGCTGATACACGACGGCACGGCGGTCGCGCTGAATTTCCGCGACAGAAAAAACACGCTCTGCCTGTCGGTCGGCTCGTATTTCGGCGTCGGCTTTCCCGACACAAGGACAGTTTGATAAGCTGCCCGAATTACCGAAAAAACCGACTTTTTCCGTCAATTTTTCCGATCGAGCGGTGATATAATCTAATCATATTGCGGTCAAAGCTGAAAGGGGTACGGAATATGAATGTAATTGACCTGAGAGATGAACTTTACAAGAGAAGGATAGAGATCATAGAGATCGGCGCGGGCTGCGTTTATTACGCGGAGGAGCTTGCCGTTGACGGCGAGCAGCGCATCTATATATACAGCTACGACCTGAAAGCGGAGGAGGAGCGCGTTCTGGCGTCCTTCACCCTCGACGACTCCGATCATATCGAGCATTTCTACGCGTTCGGCGAGAGCATCATAATTCTTTTCGAGAACGGCAGCAGCAGGGCGTGGATCATAAAGCTCGACAAAAAAACGGGACGTGAGATCTTTCGCAAGAAGATCTCGCTCATCGGGCGGTTTTTCGACTGCGTGCCCGTTGACGACAACGACCTGCTCATTTACACGAAGGCTGACGATGACAGCCGCGAGCTTTTCAACCGCTGTCTCGAAACGACGAACAGCGACACGATCGCCAATCTCTACGACCTCGAGAAGGGCTACCGCTATTTTATGAAGGACTTCAAAACGGCGGCACTGCTCGCAAAGGGAATGCGCACCTTCAAGACGGCTCACGGCGAGGAAAAGGTGCTGCTGTGCGACCCGTACACGGGCGAGCTTGAAAAAGAGGAGCTTGTGCGGGCGCTGTCGGTGCAGCTAAAGGAGTCGGGCGACGAGCTGCGCGACAATATCTGGGTCGTGTCAAAGCAGCGGCTCATAAAAGCGATAAAAAGCGGCACGGAGCACATTGCGCTTAGGCGCGCGGCAAGCGCGGGGCTTGAGGGCACGGTGCGTTTTGAGTGCCTTAGCGGCGATCGGATAATTTTCCGCGCGAAGGTGTACAAGTCGCAGCTCGAGCAGTTTTTTGAAATGTCCGCGTCAAACGGCAAGGTCGAACTGATGGGCGACGTGCGTCCGCACGACGGCACGGCGCGCTACTTCACCGACGAGAAAAACGGCAGCATCTACTACATGACCGACCTCGGCGGCAGAATGCACCTTGAGGGCGAGATAGGCAGCGGCGCCGACATCGTTTACCCCGAAAAGGTGGGCGATATGATAAGCTGCATCGACGACCGCTACATCATCGCCGACAAAAATTCCGACGGCACCTGCGCCGCTATCTACGACAGCCGTCTCGGCTTCACCGACACCTTCGAGGCGCGCGCCGAGGTGAAGGGCGCGACCGTTGTTTTGTACTGACCGAGGCGAAGGGGCGCCGCAAGACTTTTGAAAAAGGCTTGGCGAAAACTTTAATTAATATAATTTTTGTATTGTGGATAATATATAAAAATCAAAATAAAAATTTGTTGAATTTCATTATAAAAACGGAACTCGAAATGACGTTATGGAAAAATCGTTGATAATCACAAAATTAATTTACAAA
>OMPZ01000044.1 GCA_900313125.1 uncultured Eubacteriales bacterium
AGCGTGAAGAGCGGGATGTACAGCTCGTAGGCGTTGCTGAGCAAGGCCGCGCCGACAGGCCCGTAAAGGCGCGACAGGCTGACCTTGTAAAGCATTCCGATGATCTTTACGATAAGCAGGCACAGCGTAAGTATCGCCGCGCCCATTATAAAGCTCTGATTCTTATTCGCTTTTATCTTCTTCAAACAAACTCCTCTTTTCGCTGCTGCTCCGGGAAAGAGCATAGTTTCTTGCGTAACGAAAGGTAATACACCCACCTTTCGGCGATGTATTACCTTTTTGAATACTGTTTTCTTTACCGGCTTACATCAAAGCCGGGCGCGTCGTGTGATGTTTTCAGTCAGATGATCTTATTACTCCGCCGTATCTTCGCCCGCAGGCTCTTCCTTTGCCGGCTCTGCTTCGGCAACAGGCTCGGACTCCGCCGCCGGCTCGTCTTTTGCGGGCTCTTCGGCTTTTTCAAGAGTCACGTTTGCCTTTGCGGCAGATGTGTAGGAATTTGCAAAATCGAGCGACGCTCCGCATTTTCTGCAGAACAGGCTGTCTACCAAGTTTTTGCAGCCGCACTTCGGGCAGATTATCCTGCCGCATTCAGCCGTCAAAGAATCCTGAAGGCTCTTCAGCTCGTTGATAAGCACGGTGATGTTGCTGACATACTCATCAACAACGTTCTGATCTGTACTGCCTGCGAGGTTCGTGTCGTAGATATATCTGCCAAGCGTCTCGAACTGCGAATTGATCTTGTTCTTAAGCTCTGCGGAAGAAACTCTCACTCTCGATCTGTCAACGACCTCGTTTGCAACTCTGCCTACCGTATCAACGGCTGCGGCAGCGTTGACGATCACATCATCAAATAAACTCATATAAATATCCTCCCTTTTTGCGGACTGTCCGCATTCTACTAATTTTCGCGCAAAACGTGATGTATCGCTGTGCGTATCATTATTATAACACTTTGAAAGAATAAAATATAGTACAAATTGTAAACAATTTGACGATCGGCGATCAATACTTATATCTCCCCTTGCCGATAAATTCGCGAAGCAGAGACGACTTCGGCACGAGCTTTTCGTCAATCGGCTCAAACTGACGCGCGCGCCTGATAAGATCCTGCGCGTATTCGTACTCGCGGTGACCCGGCGTCACCTGAGAGAGTATCTCAATAGCTTCGCTCGCTGTGATGCACGGCTCGTAGATATGGATAGAGTTGATCGTTATGTCGCCGGAATACTTGAAAGGCACGATGTATTTTTTCTCGCCGCGCAGAACGTTATCCCACATTCCGATAGTGTGCTCCGCCGACGCGCCGCGGAATTTGTAGTCGCGTACAAGGCGGCGCAGAAGTCTCAGCTCGCAAGCCGTGACAAGATAGCCCTTTACGCCTGCCTTGTGAATGCCCTGCTTTACGCTTATGTAGATCTTTTTAAGACCGCTCGTCGTGCGCAGGTGCTCAGTGAAGATCGGATTGAGCGCGTGAATGCCCTCAATTATCGATATTTTGTCGCCGTTTAGACTTATGTGCTCGTAAATGCCCGTAGGCTCGCTTTTTGCAAAGTTGAATGTCGGGATATCCGTTTCGCCCGTTTTCAGCAGCTCGCCTATGCATCGTTCAAGCTCGGGAATGTTCAGCGCTTCAACGCACTCGAAATCGGGCGTATCCTCGGGGGTTCGCGGAACGCGCGCTTCACCTAGGTAAAAATAATCCATCGAGATTATCTCGGCAGGACTGCCGAGCAGACCCATCTCCTCTGCGAGCATTTTTGCCGTAGTCGTTTTTCCCGACGCCGACGGTCCCGCAAGCATCACTACTCTGCACCGTTCGGGAGAATCCACGATACTCCGGGCGATTTCGCGGATATCGGAGCGGTAGGCTCTCTCCGCTTCTTCTATAAAGCCTGCCGGGTCGAGCCTTGCGTATTCATTGATTTTATCGACGGTCAGCGCGTACCGTCTGTATGAGTTACCTAAATTGATCATATAGCTGTTCGATCCCTTCCTTACGCTTTAGAACCTCTTCAAAGCTGTTTATATATTCGTATGGGTATTTATAGTTGAATATGCGTTCAAGCCTGCCGCAGTCGTCTGTTATTTTTGTAACGGCGCCCGCGCCGCAGGCGATAATGGACTGCGATTCGTCCATGATGAAAACGTTGTAGTAGCCCTCTTTGCCGGGCTTTGACCAGCCCGTGTTTTCAAGATTGCCGACCATTCTGCTCTGACGGTAAAGGTAGTACGGCTTGTAGCCGCACTCGTGCAGCTTTTTGTCGGCGTAGGAGATCATCGCACACGCCGTCTGCGCTTCGTCCCTGTCGATCATCTTGCCGCTCTGTGTCAGATCGGACGCGCGTTTCATCGAAAGCGTATGTATAGTCACGCTTTCGGGAGAAAGAGCTGTGATGCCGTCGAGCGTGTTCATAAAGCTCTCCGCGCTCTCGCCGGGCAAGCCCGCGATAAGGTCGGCGTTGATGTGATCGAAGCCGCAGTCTCTCGCGTCCTCAAAAGACCTGAAAACATCGGCGGCTGTGTGGCGGCGTCCTATGCGCTTTAGTATCTCGTCGTTGAGCGTCTGGGGATTTATGCTTATCCTGTCAACGCCTGCACTCTTCATAGCGGCAAGCTTTTCGGGCGTTATGGTATCGGGTCGCCCCGCTTCGACGGTAAACTCGCGGCAGCCCGACATATCAAACAGCCGGCGCACCGTGCCGAGAACACGGCTCATCTGATCGGCGCTCAGCGTCGTGGGCGTGCCGCCGCCCATGTAGACCGATTCAAGGTGCAGACCGAGCTTGCTTACGATCTCGGCTGTCTTTTCAAGCTCGCGGCACAAAAGCTGTGTGTACGGCTCGATCAGGTGCTTTGTACGCTCTGTAGATGCCGAGACGAACGAGCAGTAGCTGCACCTGCTCGGGCAGAAAGGAACGGCGATATAAAGTGAAAACGACTTAGGCGTAGTAAGCCTGAGTATCTCCGTTTCGCTGCGCTCCGTTTCGATAGTAAGAGCGGTCTTTTCGTCGGAAACATGAAATGTGTTTTTGAAACGATCGGCGGCGTAGTCTATGCCGCCTTCTTCGATAAGCTTTCTGAAAAGCTTGATCGGGCGAACGCCTGTCAGAACGCCCCACGGAGGTGTGACCGAAGTCAGCTTTATAAAGGAACTGTAAAGCAGCAGCGCTGCCTCAAGCTCTGCGTCGTCGTTCGGGGAAAGTGTTTTCTCCGATCTATTGGTAAATTCACCGATGCTTATTTCCGTGAAAATGTGCTTCTGAGAGCTTTCGTCGGTCAATTTAACGATGATGTACGGCTTTACCGGTGTTTCTTCAAGAGTCTTGACAGCTTCAAGCTTTTCATTCGGGAAGAACATTCGCGTAAGCTTGTCAAGCTCGTAGTCAAAATCATTGTTGATGTAATAGATCTTCATAGCAATCAATATCCAAAATCATTATTGAGATAAGGATTCATGCGGCGCTCCTCGTCGAGCCATGTCTCTCTGTCGTGACCGGGGTGAACGTTATAGTCACCGTCGAGCGCGGCAAGCTTTTTGAGCGACTGCATGAGCTGCGCGGCGCTGCCTGTCGGGAAATCCGTTCTGCCTGCCGAGCGCTTGAAAAGCGTATCGCCCGAGAAAATATCGCCGCTGCATATATAGCATACGGAACCCGACGTATGCCCCGGCGTGTGGATAACGTCGAACTCACTTTCGCCGAGTGTAACCTTGTCGCCATCGCGAAGGAGTATGTCCGCCGTTATTTTTTCCAAAGGAGTTCCCGTGAACATCGAGCTGAGGTTTTTATAGCCGTCAGAAAGAAACGGTGCTTCACTCTCGTAGATGGCTATCTTCGCTTTGCCGCCCGTTTTTGACAGCACCTTTGGAACTCCGCCGATATGGTCGAAGTGACCGTGCGTGAGCAGAATGTACTCTATATTTTCATAGCCGACGGTTTTCAGGATCGCGTCAAGCTCGGTCGAATATCCGCCCGGGTCTATCACAGCGGTCTTTCCCGTTTTTTCATCGGTAACAATATAGCAGTTGACGGCAAGCGGTCCGACCATTGCCGACGATATATTTATCATAATAAAGCACCACCGGTTACATATTATCAGTATCGAGTATAAGCGTTACAGGCCCGTCGTTCAAGAGAGAGACCTTCATATCCGCGCCGAAAACGCCCTTCTCGACCTTCCCGACGCCGTTTTTTTCAAGGCATTCGCAGAAATACTCGTACAGCGGCTCGGCTGTTTCGGGTCGCGCCGCGTCAAAAAAGCTCGGGCGTTTTCCGTGGGAGCAGTCGCCGTACAGCGTGAAATTCGAGATGACGAGCGCGCCGCCGCCCACGCTTTGCAGCGAGAGGTTCATTTTATCGTTTTCGTCGGTAAAGACGCGAAGCCCCGATATTTTCGATGCGAGATACTCGGCGTTAGCCTTTGTGTCGTCTTTGCCGACTCCAAGCAGCACGAGGAAGCCCGTGTCTATCTCCCCGGCGGTCTGACCGCCGATCTTTACGTCGGCGTGCGACACTCTCTGTACTACAGCTCTCAAAAAGCATTTCTCCTTTTCATTTTACATCGCGCCCTTGCTCGTTCTATCGACCGAGATAACGCCCTTTACCGACACGAGCCTTGAAATAATATCGCGCAGGTGAGATTTGTCTCTGACGGTGATCGTAAAGCGGACTACAGCCTTGCCGTCGCCGAGAGCGCGCGAGCTCATGTTGTGAATGTGTATCTTCATATTGCCGAGCTGACCGGACAGATCGGCAACAAGACCCGTTCTGTCGTATGCTCTTATCTCGACGCCCGTTCTGAAATATGTGTTGATAGACCCAGCCCATTTTGCTTCGACCCAGCGAGACGGGTCGTCGCAATGCTCGATATCGTTGGGAACGTTTGAGCAGGTGCGCTTGTGAACGGAGATACCGTGACCCTTCGTGATAAATGCGATGATATCGTCGCCGGGCAGCGGCGTGCAGCATTTCGCAAGCTTGATATCAACGTCGTCCATGCCGTCAACAACGACGCCGCTCTTTGACGTCGTGTGCGATACAGGCTCGTCGGAGATCGGTACGACGAATTCTTCCTCCTTGCCGTCGGCTCTCTCCTTCTCCTCGATTATCTTGAGGTATTCCTCCTTCATTCGGGGAAGAAGCTTCCACAAAACGGTGCCGCCATAGCTGATGGACGCGTAGAAACTCTCCATGTTGGGGATATTTTTCTTTTTTAGTATCGGCTCCATCATTCTCGCGAGATCCTTCTCGTCGAGATCGATGCCGTTTCTGCGGCATTCCTTCTCAAACTCCGCCTTGCCGAGAACTATGTTTTCCTCGCGCTTTTCACGCTTGAACCATTGGCGTATCTTATTTCTCGCGTCGCTCGTTTTGACGATCTTGAGCCAGTCTCTCGACGGACCTACAGAACCCTCTTTACCGGTGAGTATCTCGATGATATCGCCTGTCTTGACGACGTAATCTATCGGCACGATCCTGTAATTTGCCTTCGCGCCGAGCATTCTGTTGCCGACCTCGCTGTGTATCGCATAAGCAACGTCGATCGCGGTCGAGCCCATAGGAAGATTGATGAGCTTTCCACGCGGAGTGTAAACGAACACCTCGTCGGAGGAAAGGTCTGTTTTGATATCCTTGATGAGCCTTGCGGGGTCGTGGTTATCCTCTTGGTTTTCGAGCATCTTGCGTATCCACGCGAGCTGTTCGTCCATAGAGCTTTTGTTGTTTATACCGAGCTTATATTTCCAATGCGCCGCGATACCGTATTCCGCGGTCATGTGCATTTCCCGCGTTCTTATCTGCACCTCGAAGGGCACGCCGTCAGTGCCGATGACGGCGGTGTGGAGAGAGCGGTAATAGTTAGGCTTTGGCGTTGAGATGTAATCCTTAAAACGGCTCGGCAGCGGCTGGAACATATCGTGAACGATACCCAACACATTGTAGCAGTCAAACACCGTATCGACGATAACGCGCACGGCGTAGATATCGTATATCTCCTGGAGCGTTTTGCCCTGCACGATCAGCTTTTTGTAAATACCGTGGATACTCTTGACGCGTCCGCTGACGATGGCGTCCTTGATGTCCTTCGACACGCGCTCGCTGATCTGAGCGATTATCTTCTTTATAAAGCCGTGACCGTCGGCGATGTTGTTTTCGAGGTATGTTTCGATCTCCTTATAGCCGATCGGATCGAGATACTGGAGAGAGAGATCCTCCATCTCGTCCTTGATCGCCTTGATACCGAGTCTGTGAGCAATCGGCGCGAACACCTCCATCGTCTCAAGCGCGATGTCTCTGCGCTTTTGCTCGCGCATACAGTCGATCGTCCGCATATTGTGGAGCCTGTCGGCAAGCTTTATGATGATGACTCTGATGTCGTCAGCCATAGCGATCAGCATTTTTCTGACGTTTTCGGCCTGCCGTTCCTCCTTTTCGGTGTACGCGATCTTGCTGATCTTTGTGACGCCATCGACAAGGTGCGCTACGTCCTTTCCAAACTGTGCCTCGACCTCCTCGAGCGTTACGGGAGTGTCCTCAACAACGTCGTGCAGCAGCGCGGCAACGACCGAATCGGTATCCATTCCGAGGTCTACTATGATACAGGCGACCGATGTAGGATGAAGTATATACGGAACTCCCGAAACTCTGCGCTGGTCGCCGTGCATCCTCTCCGCAAGGCGGTACGCGCGCTCGATCTTTTCGCGGTCATATTCGTTCGCGCTTTTATCGAGCAGCTCGCAAAGCTCCTCGTAATCCTGATAATACTTTCTGTTGGCTGCCATTTTGATCCCCACCCTTTCAAAACTCATGCGTTCGCCGTCAACCGTTTTTCAAAGGCAATACCGCACAGAGATTGTGCCGAAGATGCGCAGTAGATTTTTTCGTCAGAGTGCATAAAGAAACCGCTGGAATACTGACGTATTTCAAGGTTGCTTTGTGTTCTATGACGGAAAAAGATCAAGCAGATTCGGTACAAAGCCCTCAGGCGGTCTTTGTGCGGTGTTGCCCAAAGCGTTTTTCGCGTTAAAGGCTGTACATTTCCATTATAAAAAAAGAGTATAATATTATATTATAAGCGATTTTTCGCAAAAATCAACAGCTTTTCTCGAAAAATAACAAGATTTTTTTTAATTTATTATTGATTTAAATGCAGATTAGACAAGATAATAATAATGTGTACCGGTCTCCTGTCGTTATTCGCAACGAGGGAGATAAAAATTTTTTGTGCATTCTTCTTAAAATAGGTTGCATATATCGAAATTTGTGATAAAATATTAGTAGTGTTCTTTTCTACAGGCATTGGCAGAAAGACACCCGACATAACATCTAAAATATCTCGATCAAGGGAATTATATACTATGGGAATAATAAATCAATGGATAGAAGGCTTTTTCGCGGTAATGCGTACCTTCCGCGTTAAAGACGCGATCGACATTTTTGCGATCGGGCTCATACTGTTTTACATTACAAAGCTCGTACGCGAGACGCGCGCCGTGCAGCTCGTTAAGGGTATTTTCATGCTGCTGGTGCTTTACGGCGCGGCGGTGCTTTTCAACTTCACGATGATGACCGCGCTGCTCAACCGATTCTTCGAGTTTGCGGTGATCGTGCTGTTCATTGTGTTCCAGCCGGAGATCAGAAAGTTCCTCGAGCAGATCGGACGCAGCAATTACACCTACAAACGGGTCAAGAGCTTCCTGCTCGGAAATGCAGCCGACGAGAATATGCCGCAGATCAGCCAGTATCTTTCGATCTACGTTGAATCAATAATGCGGCTGCACGAGACGAAAACGGGCGCGCTCATCGTTTTTGAGCGGCGGACAAGGCTCGGCGATATCGCCGACACCGGCACGATCATCAACGCTACGCCCTCGATCATGATGATCGGGAACGTATTCTTCAACAAAGCGCCCCTCCATGACGGCGCGATGATAGTGCGCGACGGAAAGGTGTACGCCGCAGGCTGCATCCTCCCCCTGACGCACCACAACAAAAACGTTGACGACAATCTCGGAACGCGTCACCGCGCCGCTATCGGCGTGAGCGAGGTATCGGACGCCGTGGTCGTTGTTGTTTCCGAGGAGACGGGCGCCGTGTCGATAGCTCTCAACGGCAAGATCAGGCGCGACTACAACCGACAGACGCTTACCGAAGCGCTCAACGATCTGCTTGTGCTCAGCGAAAGCGAGCCTGCCGAGAAGTTCTCATTACGCAAAGGAAAAAAGGAGAAAAAGAAGAGTGAGCAGTAAGGAAAGATCCGAAAAGAAAGCTGCTCAGGCAAAGCCGGAAAAGAAGAAAACACGGTTTTCGCTTGAGTCTCTGCTTTCCAACGATAAAATAATGCTTGCGCTCTCGTTTGTGGCAGCGTTTTTTCTCTGGACTATGATGTCGATGAACAGCGGAGAAACGGTCAACTACCCCGTGACGGAGATACCCGTTACGATGGAGCTTTCGGAGGACGCAAAGGCAAACGACCTTTCGGTCGTAACTATCGACGGTATGCCTGTTGACGATTTTTCGGCGACGGTGCGCGTTAAGGGCAACAGCGTTACGGTCGGATCGCTCAAATCGGGCGACATTCAGGTATACGGTCTGAATCTCGGCAACATAGTAACATCGGGTACCTACAACGTCACGCTCATGGCACGTCAGCTCGGCGTCAAGAACAATTACGATATCGTTTCCGTATCCCCCTCCGAGGTAAAGGTCATAGTAGACAGAAACATCACGACAGAGCTTCCGATAGAGTCGCAGATAAACGCGACCTCCCCCGTGGAGTATTACATCGGCGCGGCTTCGCTTTCACAGCAGACCGTGACAATAGGCGGACCCGAACAGGTAGTTTCAAAGGCTGTTAAAGCGATGGTAGAGAGCGACGTTGATAAGAAGCTCACAGAGACTACGACGCTGAGCAACCTCGAGGTCAAGCTGCTCGACGCCGACGGCAACGAAATAGACGACGACTCCATCACGATGTCGCCCGCCGAGGTGGACGCTACTATCCCGGTACTCGTCAAGAAAACCGTTCCGCTGACGCTCGACTACATCAACGCACCGGAGGACTTTGACGGCGGTTCGCTCATCAGCATAGACCCTGCCGAAATAGAGATCGCCGCGGCAGCCGACACGATAGATTCCGTAAACTCTATCTCCGCCGGAACGATCGACTTCAACACGATCTCTTGGGGCATGAGCTCGATGTCGAGCAATATCGTGATGCCCGAGGGCGTGAGAAATCTCAACAATATAGAGAACGCAACGATCAGCTTTGACTTTACCGACTATTTCCCGAAATCGTTCGTGGTGACGCAGTTTAAATTTACAAATGTTCCCGACGGTCTCGCTGCGGAATACTCGCAGTATACGAGCCTTATAGTTCGCGTGATCGGTCTGAAGTCAGAGATGGCTCAGCTCACAACGGCTGACATCGAAGCGTCGATCGACCTCAGCTCGGCGAAAACGGGAACGGCAGTCGTAATGCCCGTAAACGTGAAGGTGAAGAACACGACCTCCTGCTGGGTATACGGCACCTATTCGACTAACATCACGGTGAAGAGCGAGGGCGAGGTAACAAGCTCCTCAGCCGCCGCATCGACCGGCAGTCAATAAAAAACGATAAAACGAACTCCTCTTTTTCGGAGGAGTTCATTACATATATTCATAATTCATAATGCACCATAAATGTAGAACAGCGTTCAGTAAGGAAACATATCATGAAAAAATGGATAACCGCTCCGGGCGATAAAAGCCGCGCCCCGGAGCTTGCAAAGCGGCTCGGTATCCCGGTGATAACGGCTGCGATGCTGCTTGTAAAGGGCTTTGCAAACGACGGCGAAATGCTTCGCTTTCTCTCGGACGAAAGCGAGCTGTCCGACCCGTTCCTCATACTCGATATGGACAAGGCGGTGCAGCGCATAGAGCTTGCGATCGAGAAGGGCGAAAAGATCTGCGTCTACGGCGATTACGACGCCGACGGCGTTACGTCTACTTCGATAATGTATTTGTACCTGCGCAGTATCTGGTGCGACGTCGTCTACTATATCCCCGACCGTGAAAAAGAGGGCTACGGCATGAACAACGCTGCCGTGGAAAAGCTGCACGAAGAGGGCGTGACGCTCATTATCACGGTAGACAACGGCATTTCTGCCTTCGAGCAGGTGCGCCTTGCAAATTCTCTCGGCATCGACACTATCGTCACCGACCACCACGAGCCGCCCGAAAGGCTGCCCGAAGCGATAGCGATACTCGACCCTCACCGAGACGGCGACGAAAGCCCGTTCAAGTTTTTCTCGGGCGTAGGCGTTGCCTTCAAGCTGATAATGGCTCTCGAAAGACAAAACCTCGACCTTGAAGATCTTTTCGACCGATACGCCGATATCTGCGCGATAGGAACGGTCGCCGACGTTGTGAGCCTGACGGGTGAAAACAGAGTGCTCGTCCGCGAAGGACTCAAGCGGATAAACGCGGGCGCAAACCTCGGCATACAGACGCTTCGCCGTCTGTCGGGGATCGACGGGCGCGACGTTACCTCGGGCGATATCGGGTTCATCATCGCGCCGCGCATAAATGCAGGCGGAAGGATAAACCGCTCACAAAAGGCTGTCGAGCTGTTTATCACAGACGATGAAGAACGCGCACAAGAGCTTGCGTCGGAGCTTTGCAAAAACAACGACGAGCGCAAGCAGATCGAAAAGGAGATCATAGAAGCGTCGCTGTCAAAGCTTGCAAATGACGAAAGCATCAGCAGCAGAAAGGTCATCGTCGTTGCCGGCGAGGGCTGGCGGCAGGGCGTTATCGGGCTTGCCGCTGCGAGGATAAAGGAGGTATACGGAAAGCCGACTATCGTCATCAGCTATGAGGGTGACAGCGCAAAGGGCTCCGCCCGCAGCGTCGAGGGCTTTTCTATGATAGCGGGCATAACGTACTGTCAGTCACTTCTGACGATC
>OMPZ01000097.1 GCA_900313125.1 uncultured Eubacteriales bacterium
CTGCTTAACGCCTCTTTCTTCCTTCATCTTGTCGATAAGCTGCTCAAAATACTTCTTACCAACTTCCATAACTACATCAGAATACATCTGGATGAATCTTCTGTAGCAGTCCCAAGCCCATCTTTCGTTGCCGGACTTGGCAGCGATGGTCTCAACAACTGTCTCATTCAGACCCAGGTTGAGGATAGTATCCATCATACCGGGCATTGAAGCTCTTGCACCCGAACGAACGGAAACGAGAAGCGGATTCTCCTTATCGCCGAACTTCTTGCCTGTGATCTCTTCCATCTTAACGATGTATTCGTTAATCTGAGCCTGAATCTCATCGTTGATTTCTCTGCCGTCCTCATAATACTGTGTGCAGGCCTCTGTTGTGATAGTAAAGCCCTGAGGAACAGGAAGACCAATGTTGGTCATTTCTGCCAAGTTAGCACCCTTACCGCCGAGAAGCTCGCGCATATTTGCGTTACCCTCAGAGAAAAGGTACACCCATTTCTTAGCCATTGCAATTACCTCCTATAAAGTAAAATGAAATTTACGCAGGGGAAGGCGCCTTGTCGCAATACCCAAGGCATACCTCTTCCCAGCCTATACGTCATTATAACAGAATATCAAGAAAAAATCCAGTCTTTATATGAAAAAACTCCGAAAAATTTCTAAAAAAAATCTCCGTAATGGTGATTTTTAACTGAATTGTAACAATTTCGCTTTATTTCGACAGCTACAGCGCTTTTTTGAGCGTGTCGAGAACAGTCTCGCCCTTGTTCATCAAAAGCAGGATATGCGGCTTTTTCGTCATCATCAGCTTTGCCCTGCCCTTGTTTCTCGAAAGCAGGCGAGCCGTCTGCTCCGAGTCGAGCGAATTTGAGAACATCAGGATATGTCCGTTGTCCTGCTTGATCTCGTAAATACCGTCTGCGGCTGCCATGTTCCTGACAAGGGCTACGTCGATAAGCCCCATCACCGACTTCGGCAGGTCGCCGAATCGGTCGAGCAGCTCGTCTATAACGTCGGACGCGTCCTCGCGCGAGCGTATGTCGGCGATCTTTCTGTAAACGTCGAGCCGCTGATTCAGGCTCTCTATGTAGCTTTCGGGGATATGCGCCTGCACCTGAAGGTCCACAAGGCACTCCGCCGTCTGAGCCTTCGGCTTTTCGCCGCGCGCTTCGGCAACCGCTTCGTTGAGAAGCTTAATGTACATATCGTAGCCGACGTCCTCGATGTGACCGTGCTGCGCTCCGCCGAGAATGCTGCCCGCGCCCCTCAGCTCAAGGTCGCGCATCGCTATCTTGAAGCCCGAGCCGAACTCGGTAAATTCGCGTATCGCGGTCAGCCTTTTCTCCGAGATGTCGCTGAGCACCTTGCGCGGGTCAAACGTGAAGTACGCGTAGGCGCGCCTTGACGACCGCCCGACTCTGCCCCTGAGCTGGTGGAGCTGCGAAAGCCCCATATAGTCGGCGTTCTCGATGATGAGCGTGTTGGCGTTCGGAAGATCGACTCCCGTTTCGATTATCGTCGTACACACGAGCACGTTTATCTCCTCGTCGAGCATCTGCCGCCATACCTCGGAAAGCTCCTGCTCCGTCATTTTTCCGTGACCGATACCGATGTTTGCTTCGGGTATCGCCTTCTTGATCTTCGCCGCCGTCTGCATTATCGTGTCTACCCTGTTGTGCAGGTAGAACACCTGACCGCCGCGCCTTAGCTCCCTGCGTATCGCTTCGGCGATAACGGCGGGGTCGTGCTCGAGAACATACGTCTGCACAGGCTTTCTGTCGAGCGGTGCTTCCTCCAGCACAGACATATCGCGTATACCGCTCATCGCCATGTTGAGCGTCCGCGGGATAGGCGTTGCCGACAGCGTAAGGATATCGACGTTGTTGAACGCCTTTTTGAAGTGCTCCTTCTGAGCCACGCCGAACCGCTGCTCCTCGTCGATTATCGCAAGACCCAGATCGCGGAACTTCACGTCCTTCTGAACGAGACGGTGTGTTCCTATAATAAAGTCGACCTCGCCCGTCTCGAGCTTTTTGATGATCTCCGCCTGCTGCTTGGGCGTGCGAAAACGCGACAGCAGCTCGATATTTACCGGAAAGCCCTCGAAACGGCGCAGCGCCGTCTGATAGTGCTGCCACGCGAGTATCGTTGTCGGCGCGAGCAGTACGCACTGCTTCGACTCCGTAACGCACTTGAACGCCGCCCTGAGCGCGACCTCCGTCTTACCGAAGCCGACGTCGCCGCAAAGCAGTCTGTCCATCGGCACAACGCGTTCCATGTCGCCCTTTATCTCGTCGATGCAGCGAAGCTGATCCTCTGTCTCGTCATATTCAAACTTCGCCTCGAAGTCGTGCTGCCACTCGTTGTCCTCCGCAAAGGCGTAGCCCTGCACCTTCATTCTGTCGGAATAGAGCTTGATAAGCTCGTCAGCCATATCGCGCACAGCCTTGCGCACGCGCGACGTGGTTTTCTGCCAGTCGCCCGAGCCTAAACGGTTGAGCTTTACGCCCGTTTCCTCCTTCGGACCGATGTACTTTGAAACGAGGTCGAGCTGCGTTACGGGAACGTACAGCACGTCGCCCTTCGCGTACATTATCTTGATGTAGTCTTTGACTATGCCCTGTATCTCAAGCTTGCGAATGCCGCCGTACTGCCCGACGCCGTGGGTCGCGTGAACGACGTAATCGCCGTTTGAAAGCTCGGCAAGGCTCGATATCTGCTTTGCCGCCTTGTTCTTTTTGCCCTTTATGCGCCGGCTCGTCGTCCTGATGTGCCCCTGCGATACGAGCGCGAATTTAAGCTGCGAATACTCGATGCCGTTTGACAGCGAGCCGGGCAGAACGTATATCTTCCCCGGCGAAGGCACCGCGACGTTCGTGTTGTCGGCGACATCGTAGCCCTTGTCGGCAAGCTCGCCGCGCAGAGAATCGGCTGCCCTCTCGGTGCCCGCCAGAATAACGGTCGTATACCGCGCGTGGATATACGGCTCGATATCCTCCTCCAGCAGCTTTACGCTGCCGCCCCACAAGGACAGATGACGCACGGAAAAATTGACAAGCTCCGCCAGCGGCGTATCGTACGAGCCGCTTGTGAAGTTATCGAGATATACGGCGCCGCTTTTCAGCAGCCTGTCGCAAATATCGTGGTAGCCGATAAAGAACGTGTCAAGCCCCTTGCAGAGTATGCCCTCTTCGAGGTAAGCCTTCAGATCCTCGCCGAACTGCCACGAATAGCCGTGCATACGCTCCTTGACTCTCGTGTGCTCAGACACAAAGATCAGCGAATCCGCGCCGAAATAGTCAAACAGCGACGTCTGCCTGTCGTAAACGAGCGACATGAATTTGTCGATGCTGCCGGGCGTTTCGCCGTTTTCGAGCAGCTCGCACTCCGCTTCGAGCACCTGTCTTGCCGCCGGCGCGTTTTTGCTTCTGAGCGACTTCGCCTTTTTTCGTATCTTTTCGGCAAGCTCGTTTTTATCCTTCACGAGCACCTCCGTTGACGGGGAAAGATAAACCTCCTCAACGTAGTCTGTACGCCGCTGCGTGTTCACATCGAAATAGTTAATAGTGTCGATCTCGTCGCCCCAGAACTCGACGCGCATCGGCGCTTTTTCGTCGGGCATGAACAGATCGAGGATACCGCC
>OMPZ01000098.1 GCA_900313125.1 uncultured Eubacteriales bacterium
CTGCTCTTCACCAGCGGCTTTATCATCGGCTTTATTATCGGCATCAGCGCTTTCGTCAGCTTCGGCGTTTTCTTCGCTGCCGCCGCTGCCTTCTGCAGCGTCACCGCTGTTTTCTTCAAGATCCTCGCCGCCTTCCTCTTCGCTCACATCAAGCTCTACGAACACGGCCTCCTCTTCCTCAAAAGCGTTCTGCGTGTCGTAATCATCGGGCTTTTTCTCGGGATCCTTATATTCCTTGCCCTCAAGAAATGCGCTTATCATGAGGAGCTCTTCTTCCTCGGCAGGGTCGTTTTCCTTCTCCTCTGCCGGCTTTTCCGTCGTAATTATCTCAGCCGTTTCGGGCAGCTTTTGCGGCTCTTTCCCGGTGCTTGGAGCGGCTGTTACGGGTTCTTCCTTCGTTTCGGTAATGTCTGCCGTATCGTCCGCCTTGCCGTCCTTCGGCTTTTTGAATCTGCCGATCAGGCTTTGGAAAACGTCGCCGCTGTCGTCGGCCGTCTCTTGTGCGTCGGACTCAAGCTCGGGGTCCTCGTCGGTGGATAACGCCTTTTTCAGCCGGTCGAGAAGACCCGGCTTTTTCGCTGAGTCTGTGGGGGTATTCTGACGTATTGTATTGTTATCGGTATCTTCCGTATTTTTAACTGCATCAATATCGTCACGATCAGACACACACTTCACCCCTTTCTCCTTTGCGTATATAATTAAGATAGTTTATTTCGATCTCGCCGTTCTCTGACGAAGCACCTCGTAAGCGAGGACTCCCGCCGCTACGGAAGCGTTCAGAGAATTTATCCTGCCGACCATAGGCAGAGATATCGCGGCGTCGCATTTTTTCCTTACGAGCGGACTTACGCCCTTGCCCTCGTTGCCGATAACGATCGCAGCGGGACCCGTAAGGTCGGTCGCGGTGTAAAGAGAGCCGTCCATGTCGGCTGCGTACACCCATACGCCTTTTTTCTTTAACTGTTCGATAGTATTCGGAATGTTTACCACGCGCGCGACCCTCATGTATTCGACCGCGCCTGCCGACGCCTTGCCGGCAGCGTAGGTAAGACCCGCGCTGCGCCTTTGCGAGATTATCACGCCGTGCGCGCCCACGCACTCGGCAGTACGAATGATCGCGCCGAGATTGTGCGGATCCTCGAGCTCGTCGAGAATTATCACAAACGGATCCTCGCCCTTTGACTGCGCATAGCCGAGTATCTCCTCAACTGTGGAGTACTCCTTCACCGCCGCTATCGCGGCTATGCCCTGATGTGCGCTGCCCGCACACATATAGTCGAGCTTTTTCGGGCTGACCTCTTTGATGACGATGCCCTTTTCCTTCGCTTTGGCGAGTATCACCGAAACGGTGCCGCCCTTAGAGCCGCTCGCCACAAGGATAGACTCGATCGCCCGTCCGCTTTTTACGGCCTCAAAAACAGGATTCCTGCCAAAAATGACGTCGCTGTTTTTCTTGTTTTTTTCGTCCATAAATATAATAACCCCATGTTTTTGGCGCAGAATTTTCCCTTTATCAGGTCACACAATACGCCATAGTAATCTACATACGGTTTATTATAACATAAAATTCCCAATAATAAAAGCGTATTAAAAAATATGACAAAAGTTTTATCTAAGGTGTTTTTGCTGTTATATTTAGGCGCAAATCGACGTAAAAAATAAAAGCAATGTTATTTCTATGATAGAATTTTAATCGTTTTTATCCACATTACGCTTGTTTTGTCCGACAAAAATAAAGCGTGTTTTTTGTGAATAATAAACAAGTATCAAAAAACCGCTCCGATCTGTGAGCGATCGGAGCGGCTGTACTGTATGAAAAATTATTTTTTGTTCTTCTTATAAATTATCATCAGACCCTTTAGCAAAAGCTGCTCGTCGATAATGATCTCGCGCTTGCAGTAGGGTATGATCTTGTCGGCAAGTCCGCCTGTCGAAACGACGGTACACTTGCTTTGCAGCGTATCTTCAATGCGTTCGATAACGCCGTCGATGCCTGCCGCGGAGTAATATATGATACCGCTCTTCATGCACTCGACCGTGTTCGCGCCGATAACGCGCTTCGGCGGCTCGATGCCGATCTTCGGAAGCTGCGAGGTGCGCATCGTCAGCGAATCGAGCGAGACTCTAAGCCCCGGGATTATCATTCCGCCGAGGTAGTTTTTGTCCTTGTCGATGACCGATACGGTCGTTGCCGTGCCCATGTCGATGATGATGAGCGGCGCTTCGTAAAGATTTACGGCTGCCACCGCGTCTGCAACTCTGTCCGAGCCGAGCTGAACGGGGTTGTCGAGCATTATCCTAAGCCCCGTCTTTATCCCGGGGCCGACCGTCATAACGCGCGCGTGGGTCAGGCGTTCGAGAGCCGATTTGACTGTCTCTGTCACGCTCGGCACTACCGACGACATTATGCAGCCCTCGATGGCGTCTACGCCTATGTCGTTTAGCTCGAGAATGCTTTTGAACGCGATCACATATTCAAGATCGGTGCACTGCTGATTAGTCGAGAGACGTTCTATAAAAAACACGTCGTCGCCCTCAAAGCAGCCGATCACTATATTTGAATTTCCGATATCTACAGCAAGTATCATCTTATTATCTCGTTTCTGTGAAATACATTATACCGTTTCAGGCTCTGCCTTTGCGTCAGCTTTTTTCTTTTCAGGCATTATCTTCGGCATAGCCTTGATAAGCGCAAAACCGATAGCGTCTACGAGCACCGCCGCAGCAATAGCTTCGGGAATGCCGGACGCCGTTACCGTGCCCATTACAAGACCGAAAACAGCCGTAAGCGCGACCTCCTTAGCTTCGGCATACTGCTGAGCGAAAAGGAAGTAAATGCTGCCCATTACGCAGATCGTGTTGACCATCGAGCCGACAAAACCCGTTATCGCAAGACCCACGGGCGCGGGCACCTTGAGATTTTTGAGCAGTATCCACAGCCAGCCTGCCGCTACGCCGATAAGTATGCGGCAGCCGATAGATATCCATATCGCCTTGATGCCGCCGACAGCGCCTGTCGTGCTGAGAAACGGCGAGAACGCGAACGACAAAAGCGTCGGCGAAACGGTGTTGCTGATAAGCGAGCAAACGCCGAAGGTCGCGCCGAGTATCGCGCCTGCCATAGGTCCTAAAAGGATCGCACCGATGATCACGGGAATGTGTACAGTTGTCGCCTTGATAACAGGCAGCTGGATCATGCCAAGCGGCGTATTCGCCAGCAGCACCACGATCGCCGCCATAAGTGCAACACTTACAGTCCAACGAATGTCTTTCTTTTTGCTATTCACTTTTTATCCTCCTTGTTATCATTCCGAAATCGCTTCGGATACAATACAGTACGGGTCTATTATACCATAAAATTTCAACTTTTCAATACGTCTGAAAACTTTTTTCGCGCCTTAGCCTGCCGAGTTCTCTTCGAGGTTAGTCTGCACCGAGATGTAATTCTCCGCCTTGACGGTGCTCCCGCTGCTGTCGGAGGAATGATCCTTTAGCAGCACCTTGAGCAGTATCGGGCAGAGTATCGACGTCGTTATGATGAGCATGATCGTTGCGAAAAGCGGATCAATGCCGACGAGCTTTCCGTTGTCAAAGTAGATGAGCCACGCCGCAGTAGAGTAAACGGCGAGCGCGACCTCTCCGCGTGCGATCATTCCGCAGCCGA